>JAQVNO010000021.1 GCA_028703095.1 Bacteroidales bacterium | reverse complement strand
ATGTTTTTCCAATTCTTTGAGTATTTTCCCCTCTTTCTCATATAAATCAATGAATCAACTTGTTTTTGACTCTTTTGCTTCGTATATATCAAAATATCCTACTATATACTCCGGTACTAACATTCGAAATATTGTTTCTAATAAAGCGACAACACTCGGACGCTCTTTGCGTTTTTGTCCCATCTTTCTATCACTTTTTTTTGCTGTAAATTAGTACAAAAAATAATAGCACCTCAAAAAAAGAGTTAACCAAATAATTCACCTGTTTTCTATTATAATTTTGAAATTTTTGCTTTGAATAATATCATTTTAAATGAATCAAATAAGGGATTAATGTTACGGATTCGCCGCAAAAATTAACCCCTTATTCCTACAATAAATCTTTTTTATTTTGAGTGTAATGAAATAAAAAATGAATAATCAAATTTTATTTCATCATTTCAATGCTTCGGTTGATGAAATTAGAAAGAGCCTCTCCTTTCAGCATTTGTTGTGATAGCATGGCTAAGTCAAGCAGTTGCTTACTTAATTGCTCTGCTTTGGCTTCATCGCTTTCATGAAGGATGGTATTGATTAAGGGGTGATTGGCATTAATAGTAAGGTTGGCTTTTTCCATGTCCATGCCGTACATACCCCCATTTTCTCCCATCATTTTTTGCATATCGTTCCAACGGCGCAGAAATTCGGGTTTGGTTATACAAATCGGGGATTCATTGTCTTGCATATTTTCTAATACAACCGTAAATGCGGTTTTATCAGCTATCTTCTCGAACATATCTTTCAATTTCTTCTGTTCTTCTTCGGTTAGTTTCGAGGGCAAGACATCTTCTTTTTGTATCAACTTGTCAATCACATCGGCATCAATACGGGAGAAACTTGTTTTCTCTAGCTTCTGTTCCAGAAAATTTACAAAGTGCATGTCGAGAATACCGTTTAAATTCAAGACATCATAGCCTTTTTCTTTGGCAGCCTGTAATTGAGAATATTGTTCTTCTTGATTGGTAGTGTATAAATGAACCAAGGTGCCGTTTTTATCTTTTTGTAAGATTTCGATATGTTTTTCGTATTCGTCGATGGTGAAATATTTATTTTCTACGTTTTTCAGCAGCATAAACTTTTTCGCTCTGTCGTAAAATTTCTCGTCGGAAAGAATTCCGTATTGCATAAATGCTTTTATGTCATCCCATTTGGCTTCAAAATCTTCGCGGTTTGTGTTGAACATTTCTTCTAATTTATCGGCAACTTTCTTAGAAATATGAGCGGATATTTTCTTTACATTGCTATCGCTTTGCAGGTAACTTCTGCTCACATTCAGCGGAATGTCGGGAGAGTCGATAACACCGTGCAGCAACATCAGAAACTCAGGAACAATACCTTCGAGGTTATCGGTAATAAATACCTGATTGCAATACAGTTGAATTTTATTCTTTTGGATGTCGATGCGTTGTTTTGCTTTTGGGAAATACAAAATGCCCGTTAGATTAAAAGGATAATCGACATTGATATGAATGTTAAATAAAGGTTGTTCAAACGAATAGGGATATAAATCACGGTAGAAATTTTCATAATCTTCCACTTTTAAATCGGCAGGAGCAGATTTCCATAGCGGTTTGGTATTGTTAATAATGCGGGGGATTTCTATTTCCACTTCTTTTTCAGCCCCTTCAGATTTTTCCCATTTCTTTTCATTTCCAAAACGAATGGGGATAGGTAAGAATTTACAATATTTTTTGAGAATATTTAAGATTCTTGCTTCCTCCAAGAATTCCTTTGCTTCTTCGGAAATGTGAAGAATAATATCTGTTCCGCGGCTTTCCTTTTTTCCTTTTGTTAAAGTAAATTCCGTGCTGCCGTTGCATTTCCAATGAACGGGATTTGCCTCTTTCCGGTGTGATTTTGTTTGAATTTCAACAGTATCGGCAACCATAAAGGCAGAGTAAAAGCCAAGGCCGAAATGCCCTATTAGCGAAGCAGCATCCACGCCTTTGTATTTTTCAAGAAACTCGTTGGCGCCGGAAAAGGCTATGCTGTTGATGTATTTTTCTACTTCCTCTTCCGTCATCCCTATGCCTTTATCAGAGATTATTAATTGATTTTTCTTGGTATCAATTTTTACTTCGATGGTAAGATCTCCCAATTCGGCATCGGTTTTCCCCATAGAAGCCAAGGCTTGTAATTTATGGGTTGCATCTACGGCGTTGGAGACTAATTCTCTTAAAAAGATTTCATTATCAGAATATAAGAATTTTTTAATGATAGGGAAAATGTTTTCTGTCTGTACGTTTATATTTCCTTTTTGCATATGCTATTATTTTTTATTTAACGCTTTTGTTTCTTTCAAAACCTATGCCAAGCAAATGATGCTGCCAATCTGTCATATTTTTAATGTTTCATTTGTGCATTTTGTTTTAAAAAATAATTTACTTTTGCAAGTAAAGAAAAAAACATCATGGATAAGAAGGATAAACTTAGTGTTGTTTTGTTAGGGTCCGGAAATGTAGCTTGGCATTTGGGCAAAGCCATGTTTCAAAATGGGATTGACCTTATGCAAGTGTATAGCCCTCGCCATGCTGAAATGCTTGCAAATGAATTGCAAGTGCCTTTTACCACTATCCTAAGTGACTTGAATCCTGCTGCAGATATGTATGTGTTGAGCTTGAGAGATGATGCATACGCTTCTGTTATACAGGATTTTCCGTTTCAGAATGCGTGCATGGCACATACTTCGGGAAGTTTAGATGTATCGGTTTTAAAGCCTATTACCGATTGCGGAGGTGTTTTTTATCCTTTTCAAACATTTACCAAAGGTATTCCACTCTCGTTCGAGGAGATTCCGATATGTATAGAAACAAGCGACCAAAACACGCGTGCTATCTTGGTTTCTCTGGCGCAAAAGCTTAGCAAACACCATTATTTCATCGACAGCAAACAACGCAAACAATTGCATTTGGCAGGTGTCTATGCGTGTAATTTTTCCAATGCCTTGTATGGTATTGCCAAACAACTAGTAGAAGAAAAAGGTATGGATTTTTCTATCTTGCTTCCACTCATACAAGAAACCGCTCGCAAGGTACAATTTCAATCTCCGAAACAAGCTCAAACAGGACCTGCCGCAAGAAATGATACCTTAACCATGGAAACACATCTGGCGATGATTAACGGTAATCTTAAAAAAGAACTCTATGTGTTAATGTCTGAAATTATCCGTAAAAAGCTATAGTTTCCCCCATTTTTTTAAGATACCTATTTCAGACGAATCTCAACAATATTCTTTTTTTTCAAACGTTTAGAATACTATATTTGAATATGCTATGCAAAACCTTGGTTTAATTTCAGACTAACAACAATTTAAAATTTACATATGAAACATTTCGCGCTTTTTTTATGCCTATTATTTTCGGTTTTTTCTTTGTCGGCACAATATCAAATTGACTATGGGGAAAACAACAACAAACGCAGTGAAGGAAACCTGATCGATGGCAAGAAAGACAGTGTATGGATTTATTATCATTCCAACGGCAAAAAATGGATGGAAGGTCCCTATAAAAACGATCAACGGGTAGGAAATTGGAAATCATGGTATTCCAGCGGACAACTTTGGTCGGATTTTTATCCGGAGACAGGTAGCTTTAAAAGCTGGTATCCCAACGGAACACCCGAAAGTGTAGGAGCTTTTAAAAATTATTTGAAGGATGGAGAGTGGGTGTTTTATCATGATAATGCTACGGTAAGTAAAAGATGCAACTATGTAAGCGATTCCCTGGAAGGCTTGTGTGAGGAGTTTCATCCCAATGGCAAACCTTCTTTCAAAGGATATTACCATAACAATGAATTACAAGATATTGGCACGTGGTGGTATGAGAACGGGAATATGGAAATGCAAGGCAAATTACGCTATGGCTTACAAGACAGTATCTGGCATTTTTATTTTGAAAACGGACAATTAGGGAGTAAAGGAAATTTCATTGATGGCTTGCAAGACGGAAAGTGGGTGTATTATTATGAGACAAGTCAAAAATGGAAATCCGGAAACTATAAAGAAGGCAAACGTCAGGGAGTATGGACAGCCTGGTATGAAAGTGGGGAAAAACAACGCGAGGGCAGCTTTCTGGATGACAAAGAAAACGGTCATTGGATACAATGGTTTGAAAACGGGAAAAAGATGGATGAAGGAGATTTTTATTTGGGAGAAATGTGTGGTATATGGGAGGGATGGTATCCGTCGGGCATACAAAAATATCGTATCGGGTATAAAAATAATTTAAAAAACGGAATCTATGTTTATTATTGGGAAAACGGAAAATTGAGAAGCAAAGGTTCCTATCTCAACGATTTAAAAACAGGCAAATGGGAAGAATATTCTCAATTGGGAAATCCTTTGGAAAAGGGAAAATATAAAGTAAACAAAAAAGAAGGCATGTGGACCTTTTATGGAAAAAAAGGAGAGATAGTAAGAAAACAAAATTTTGAAAATCATTTGCCTAACGGGAAATGGATAGATTACTATCCTAACGGACAAAAACAAGCAGAAGGCACCTATGATAATTTAATGAAAACGGGTGTATGGACCTATTATGAAGAAAATGGCAGAGTGGTTTACAAGGTGTTGTATAAATTAGGAGTCATATCGAAAATATTGGTAGATGTAAAAGAACCCAATGCAAGCAAGGATGCCGAAATTAATAATAAGTTACGATAATGGCGGTGATTCAAAATTTTATCATTAATTTTCCAACAAAAGATAACGCAAAAGAACGTTCATTAATTGATCGTAAAATTAATATGATTACCTTAGGATGTTCCAAAAATACAGTAGATTCCGAACAATTGGCATATCAATTAAAGGCTAATCATTACAAAGTAGTTTTTGAATCCAAAAAACATTTACCGATAACCATCATTAATACTTGCGGTTTCATCCAAGATGCGAAAGAACAATCTATAGAAGTTATCTTAGATTGCATTGAAGCAAAATTACAAGGTAAAATTAAACTATTAATAGTTTTTGGGTGCTTGTATCAACGGTATAAAAAGGAGTTGACCAAAGAATTACCGGAAGTAGATGCTTTTTTCGGCGTAAATAATTTAAAAGATATCCTTCATTATTTAGAAGTGAGAGAGTATTCCGATTTATGGAGTCAACGGAGTTTAAGCACGCCCAAGCATTATGCTTATTTAAAAATAGCGGAAGGATGCAATCATCATTGTGCTTTTTGTGCAATTCCGCAAATCAGAGGGAAATTTATCTCAAAACCTATAGAACAAATCGTTAAAGAGGCGGATATACTCGTTCAAAACGGGGTGAAGGAATTAATGCTTATTGCGCAAGACCTGACCTATTACGGTATGGATTTGTATAAAAAGCGAAATCTGAGCGTTTTACTAAATGAATTAGTGAAAATTAACGGATTAGAGTGGATACGCTTGCATTATACCTATCCTAACGGTTTTCCGATGGAAGTCTTAGAAATTATGCGTAACAATGATAAAATATGCAATTATTTGGATATTCCTATTCAGCATATCAATGATGATATATTGACCGGCATGCATCGTAGAATTTCGGAAAAAGAAATTCGTAAACTCATAGATGATATTCGTAACATTATCCCATCCATAGCTTTACGCACAACTTTACTCGTTGGCTTCCCCGGAGAAAGTAAAAAAATCTATCGTCAATTGGCGTCGTTTGTGCAAGAAGTACAGTTCGATCGTTTAGGGGTTTTTTCGTATTCACATGAAGAAAATACACCTGCTTATGCATTGAAAGATACCATTTCCCGTAGTGAGAAAGAAAATAGAAAAGAAGAAATAATGGCGATTCAACAAGAAATTTCTTTGCAAAAAAATCAACAAAAAATCGGGAAGACCTTTAAGGTTATTATTGATAGTGCAACCGGAAATTATTATGTAGGACGTAGTGAATTTGATTCTCCCGAGGTAGATAATACGGTGCTTATTCCTAAAAAATCATTTTCATGCATCATTGGAAATTTTTATCCGGTGCGTATTGTTAAGGCTGATAATTATGATTTATACGGAGAATTAGAAACACATACACCCTGAAGAAAATAAATTATGGATTATCATAAAACATAAAAAATAATATTACGTTAATACTAAACAATTACACCATTTTTATACACGATGAAATATTCTAAATTCATTTTAGAGATTGGTATTTTTTTCTTAATCATTTTTTCAGGATGCAATAAGGAGATGAAGATACCGGTATATTTTCAAATTGATTCCGTTGACTTTGCAGCCGATTATGCTATTTATGGTACAGCATCGCATAAAATTACCGATGTTTGGGTAACTGTTAACGGCATTAGTTTGGGGGTGTATGAGTTGCCGGCTAAATTTCCCGTATTGGCAGAAGGAAGGACAAAAATACAGTTTTCTCCCGGTATTATGATGAATGGATTGACAACCAAAAGACCGGTCTATCCCATGTACACTTCATACCTTTTAACTAAAGAATTAGAGCCAAATGCCGTTTATACATTCCAACCTTCTTTTACGTATGAAAATTATGTTGCCTTTGCTTTTAAAGAGGATTTTGAAGATGCGGGATTCAAATTTACTGCAATTGACACCGGTGCTCAACTGCAGAAAACAGGACCCGAAGACTCCATCTTTCATTATCCCGGAGAGTTAAATAATTATTCGGGGAAAATTACTATTTCAAAAGAAACAGGAAGCTTTTTTGAAATAGTTACTAATGAAGCTTTTGCCTTAAGATACAACAATACGCGTTATTGTTTTTTGGAGTTGAATTACCGCATGGACGCAGGTGATATTCAACAAAATACTCTATCATCCCTAGAAGATTTGGAAGTAGAAGTAGGTGTTTATTCCAATTATGTTACAGGTCTTACTATACAAAATCCTTTGATTAAAATACGACCATCTACTACATGGAAAAAAATGTATATTAATGTTACAGAGACAATTAACAGCCACAGCAGTCTGTTAAAAGATTTTACGGTTTATATCAAAGGAACAAGCAAAGAAGGTATGACCGCGAATTGTATGTTTGATAATATTAAATTAATATATATCCCTTATTAATTATGAGAGAAATGAATAAAAAAAGACAAACAGCGATTTATGTAGTCTTGGATAGTATAGCTGCTATGATTACCTGGTTTTGCTTTTTTTCATACCGTAAATTTCATGAACCTTTTTATGATTCCGCCCAGCAAGTCTATGCTGCTATGTTTTCCGATTATAAATTTTATCTTGGGATAACACTTATTCCTTTGTCTTGGATAATATTATATATGATTACAGGAACCTATCGTTCTGTATATCGCAAATCACGTATCAAAGAATTGGAATCTATTTTTAGAAATACTCTTTTTGGTTCTGTTGTATTGTTTTTTGTCATTATATTAGACGATCATATTGTAGATTATACAGATTATATCAAATTGTTTATTATTTTATTCGGGCTTCAATATATCATCACCGGAGTATTTCGTTTTACCGTTATAACTATTACCAATAATGCAATACATAGCGGGAAGCTTCAATTTAACACCATTTTAGTTGGTGGAGGTAAATTAGCGTTTGATTTGTATAAAAACATGGAAAAGCAAAAGCAGCATTCGGGAACTAAATTCGTCGGCTTTGTCGCTGCTAACGGAGAAGACACCTATGAAATGGAGGCGCATTTACCTAAGCTAGGTACTTACTTAGATTTGCCTCAGCTTATTAGAAAGGAACGTGCTGAAGAATTAATCATTGCCATTGGGAATGGACAAAGAGCCATACTGGAAAAGATTTTTTCAGTAATCGATGAACAAAGCATACTGATTAAAATATTACCTAAAACGGAAGATTATATTTTGGGAGCGGTTAAAAGTACTGCTATTTTCAATGAACCACTGATTCAAATACATCTCGATTTTATGCCTCCTTTATGGCAAAAAATTCTCAAACGCGGCATGGACATTGTTTTGTCAATGGCTTTTATCATACTTTGTTCCCCGCTGTATTTGATGCTAGCCATAGGCGTGAAACGTTCTTCTCCGGGTCCTGTATTATATCGGCAGGAAAGAGTTGGTTATAAGGGAAAAACGTTTAATATTATTAAATTCAGGTCTATGTATGTAGATTCTGAACATAACGGGCCTCAATTATCCAGTAAAAATGATGAACGTATCACTAAATTCGGTCGTTTCATGCGACGAACCCATTTTGATGAACTACCTCAGTTTTTTAATGTAATCAGTGGTGAAATGACGTTGGTAGGTTTCAGACCTGAACGGCAATATTATATTGATAGAATAGTACAGGTAGCACCACACTATCGCTTATTATTGTTGACAAAACCCGGACTAACTTCGTGGGGTCAGGTAACCTATGGTTATGCAGAAAATGTAGATCAAATGGTAGAACGATTACGCTACGATATGATGTATATAGAAAATATGTCCTTGTTGGTCGATATTAAAATATTGTTTTATACACTGGTAGCCGTTTTGAAATTGAAAGGTAAATAAATATTTAGTTTTATTATTAATAATACAATAAAAATGTGTATTTTTGCAAAAAAAAATTAGCACAAGATGATAAAATTTATAGTTCCTAGTCAATTATTAACCAAGAATCTACAAAATATAAGTGGAATATTAGCTCCTAATAAGAATGTGCCGATTGTTGAGCATGTGTTATTTAAAATCGAAGGGCTTAAGCTTACGCTTTTAGCAACCGATTTGGAAACAACCATGACAACGCTTATCGATTTATCAACTTCTGAGGGCGATGGTACCCTGGTGATGCCGGCAAAGCTAATCCTCGAAACGATAAAAACCCTTGCTGATGTTCCCGTGATTTTTAATATCGATGATGATTACGGCATTAAAATAAGTGCCGGAGAAGCAAATTATAGTTTGGTAGGGTGGGATGCAGAACAATTTCCAAAACTTATTGAGATGGATAATAGTAATACGTTTGACATTCCTGCTCCTGTATTGGTAAATGCCATCAGTCGAACCGCTTTTGCTACCGGAAATGCAGAAATGAGACCCGTTATGGCCGGCGTTTTTTGTCAATTATTTTCCGATAATATTATTTTTGTAGCTACCGATGCTCATCGTTTGGTGAGATTTAAAGATCCCGATATACAAACAGGAGTGGAAGCATCTTTGATAATTCCAAAAAAACCCTTATTGCAACTTAAAAATATTGCGCTCGGATTGGATGAAACCATTACTGTCAGCTACAATGATGCCCGCATTAGTTTTAAAGTAGACGAAACCAGCATCATGACAAAATTAATTGAAGGTAAATACCCGAATTATGAAGCGGTAATTCCTAAAAACAATACGAACATATTGCAAGTGGAACGTCAGGATTTATTACAAAAAATGAAAAATATTTCCTTGTACGCTAACCAGTCAACCTATCAAATTCGCATGAAAATTGAACCTACAAAACTTACCCTTACCGCAGAAGATGTTGAATCATCGACCAGAGGTATTGTTAACTTGGCGTGTGTATTTGAAAGCGATCAGGAAGATTTCGAAATAGGCTTCAGCTCTAAGTTCTTACAAGAAATTTTAAGTAATATGACCTCTACAAATGTGATATTTAAATTCTCTCATCCGACAGGTGCCGGTTTGGTTTTTGAAGCAGAAGAAGAACAAATCGACGAAAATCTTTTGATGCTCATCATGCCTGTTATGTTGAATAATTAACCCTTCATTTTTATACAATAAAAAAGAGACTGTTTCAAACAAACAGTCTCTTTTGTTTTAAGCGATTAGCTTTTATTATTCAAAAGATAGTATTGCTTTCTTGATAAGTTCGCAAGCTTCCAGCAATTCTTTTTCCGTAATTACCAAAGGAGGCGCAAAGCGGATAATATCGCCGTGTGTTGGTTTGGCAAGAAGTCCTAAGTCGCGCATTTTCAAACAAACATCCCATGCTTCTTTGCCATTTTTCGGTTTAATAATGATAGCGTTTAATAAGCCTTTTCCTCTTACTTTGGTTATCATGTCCGATTTAATATTTCGCATGTATTCACGGAAAATTTTTCCGAGATGTTCGGCTTTTTCCATCATTTTTTCTTCTTTCACAACTTCAAGAGCTGCCACAGCTACTCTACATGCCAAAGGGAAACCACCGAAAGTAGAACCATGTTCTCCGGGTTTAATACAAAGCATGATGTCGTCATCGGCTAAAACAGCGGAAACGGGAAGAACACCCCCTGATAAAGCTTTCCCTAATATAAGAACATCGGGACGAACATTTTCGTGGTCACAAGCTAAGAGTTTACCTGTACGTGCAATACCGGTTTGTACTTCATCGGCGATAAATAATACATTGTGTTTTTTACACAAATCATAGGTTTTTTTCAAATATCCATCATCGGGAACATATACCCCTGCTTCTCCTTGTATAGGTTCTACCAAAAAGCCGGCTACATTTTTGCCGTGTTCGTTCAATACTTTTTCCAAAGCATTGACATCGTTGTAGGGAATGCGAATAAATCCCGGTGTCAATGGACCGTAATTCGCGTAGGAATCAGGGTCATTAGACATTGAAACAACGGTTATGGTCCGTCCGTGGAAATTACCGTCACAACAAATAATTGTTACTTTATCATTGGGAATTCCTTTTTTAACAACACCCCAACGGCGAACTAATTTTAAAGCGGTTTCATCACCTTCAGCACCGGTATTCATTGGTAATACTTTGTCGTAACCAAAATAGTCCGTTACATATTTTTCATAGGGTCCCAAACAATCATTATAAAAAGCCCTTGATGTTAAGGTTAGGGTTTGTGCTTGATCGGTAAGCGCTTTGATAATTTTTGGATGACAATGTCCTTGATTAACTGCTGAATAGGCGGAAAGAAAATCATAATAACGTTTTCCTTCTACATCCCATAAAAAAGCACCTTCCCCTCTTGCCAATACTACCGGAAGCGGATGATAATTGTGTGCTCCATACTTGTTTTCCATGTCAATAGCCTGCTGGCTGCTTGTAATTTTTTCTGCCATAATGATTTTTTTTATATTTATTATTATTATTTTCTTAATGAAATACAAAAGTATAAAAATAAAGCGGATAAAGCCTTATTTTAAAATTATTTTTATTTTACTGTAAATGAATGCCTTAAATTATCCGTAAACTTCTCCTTTGAAGGCTTTCAAGGTATTCATTATCAAACCCACGATAGTCATAGGACCTACGCCGCCCGGGACGGGAGTAATGAAATCGCAGAGGGGAGCTACTTCATCGAATTTTACATCGCCTTTTAGGCGAAAGCCAGATTTTTTGGTAGCATCTGCTACGCGGTGCATGCCTACATCAATAACACCGGCTCCTTTTTTGACATACTCGGCGGTAATCATTTCACATTGTCCGATAGCAGCAATTAGAATATCAGCGGTTTTACATACTTCAGGAAGATTTTTGGTTTTACTGTGGCATAAGGTAACGGTAGCATTTGCCAATGCATTGTTTCGGGAAAGTAAAATACTCATCGGAGTTCCAACAATATTGCTTCTGCCTACGATAACACAATTTTTGCCTTGGGTATCGATGCCGCTACGTTGTAATAACATGCTGATGCCAAAGGGAGTTGCCGGAAGGTAACATCCTTGACCCAATACCATGCGGCCTACATTCACAGGATGAAAACCATCGACATCTTTTTTGGGGTTGATGCTTTCAATGACTTTATTAACAGAGATATGTTTTGGTATCGGCAATTGAACGATTAATCCGTCGATATCATTGTCGTTATTGATAAAGGCAATGGATTTCAATAGTTCTGCTTCCGAAATATCGGCGGGTAATTTATACACAGAAGATGACATGCCTACTTCTTGACATGCTTTTTCTTTGTTGGCTACATAGGTTTCGCTGGCAGGGTCATTACCTACCAAGATAGCTGCCAGGTGTGGAGCCCTTCCGCGTTCTTCCCGCAGTTGAAGGACTTCTTTGGCTATTTCTGCTTTAATAAGGGATGAAATTTCTTTTCCGTCAATAAGTTTCATAAAAAATATTATTTTATTTTAGATAGATTATTCATTAGTTGTTTGCCTTTGCCACCAGAAACCATTTTCATCACTTTACAGGTTTCTTCAAATTGTTTAATGAGTTTGTTTACATCTTGAATGGTGGTGCCACTACCGGCAGCGATACGTTTGCGGCGACTACCGTTAAGGAGAGAGGGGTTTTCACGCTCTTGTTTGGTCATGGAATTAATGATGGCTTCTATGGAAATAAAAGCATCGTCATCAATATCAATATTTTTAATGGCTTTGCCCACGCCCGGTATCATGCCCATGAGGTCTTTCATATTCCCCATCTTCTTAATTTGCTGAATTTGAGCAACGAAATCGTTAAAGTTGAATTCGTTTTTGGCAAATTTCTTTTGAATTTTACGGGCTTCTTCTTCATTGAATTGTTCTTGCGCTTTTTCAACAAAGGAAACAATATCCCCCATTCCGAGAATACGGTCGGCCATTCGTTGGGGGTAGAAAATATCGAGGGCATCCACTTTTTCACCTATACCGACAAACTTAATTGGTTTTTCAACAACCGAGCGTATGGTCAGCGCAGCACCCCCACGAGTATCACCGTCTAATTTAGTGAGAATAACACCATCGAAATTGAGTTTATCGTTGAATGCTTTTGCTGTGTTAACGGCATCTTGTCCGGTCATGGAATCTACTACGAAAAGGATTTCGTTGGGATGAACGGCATCTTTGATATTGCCTATTTCATTCATCATTTCCTGATCGATGGATAAACGTCCTGCCGTGTCGATAATTACAACATTATGCCCGTATTGTTTGGCATAGGCGATGCCTTTTTTAGCAATGTCGACAGGATATTTATTGTTTTCTTCAGAGAAAACATCCACTTCGATTTGACTGCCGAGGACCTGTAATTGTTCGATGGCAGCAGGGCGGTAAACGTCGCCGGCGATAAGCAATACTTTTTTCGCTTTTTTATGTTTGAGAAAATAGGCTAATTTAGCCGCATGGGTTGTTTTTCCGGAACCTTGCAAGCCTGCCATTAATAGAATGCTGGGGTTGCTATTCAAATTTAAATCAGCATGTTCGGAACCCATGAGTGCTGCCAACTCATCGTGTACTATCTTCACCATTAATTGACCCGGAGAAACAGAAGTTAACACATTCTGCCCTAAGGCTTTTTGTTTGATGGTGTCGGTAACATCTTTGGCTATTTTATAGCTTACATCGGCATCCAACAATGCTTTGCGGACTTCTTTCAAGGTTTCCGCTACGTTGATTTCGGTAATATGTCCATGTCCTTTCAATACTTTAAAGGCACGGTCTAACTTATCGGTAAGAGATTGAAACATAAATATATTTTTGTTTTTATTCTATGTCTGCAAAAGTATAAAAAAAATCGTTTGTTTGGTTATTAATTATGTTCTTACGGCAAAAGAATCATATAAATTCTATTTATTTCGAAACGAAAAGGAATGGTACGCAGATGATGCTGATGCAACGGATTAACGCCGATATGTAAGGGGGTGATTTAAATTCACCCGCTTAATTCTGCTCAAACCTTGATAGAGTAACATGATTGTAGCAAGAATGATGAATTATAAATTAAGCTTGGGCAACGCTTTGAAAAACCAAAAATTGAGGACTTTTAATTACCATGCATGATTCTTACAAGAACCATGCATGGTTTTTATCATTTGCAAGCTTGGTTTTTGTAAGAACCAAGCTAGGTTTTTGTGGTTTGCACGCATGCTAATTCCCGGGAAGGAGAAATCAGTTAAAAATAACTTGGAAAGGTGCGATGTTATAAGAGAGAAAAGGGAATTCAAATAAGAAGTAAGAGTTTTTTAGAAACGAAAAAACACATCCGAAATCCCAAATTCCACATCCAATATCCGACATCTTTTCGTAATTCATAATTTTCTTTCTACTCTTCAACTCCATAGGAGTTGCATATTTATAGCCAAAAGGATTATATTCTCGTTTTTTCACCCCGCAGGGGTGATATATCTTCATTTATATTTTCTTTTTCGATGAAACAAATAAAATGATATATTTGCAAAAAATAATCTTAATTAACTAAACCACCTTAATAATTATTTTTATGAAAACATTAAAAATATTATTTGTTCCTGTTCTTATTGTAGGTGCATTGTTGTTAATATTGTACACAACAAATGTATTCCCGTATTTTTATCAAAACACAGATATATGGAACATTATTTACCGATTTTTATTTCCAGCAAAACAGGTAATTTACCCATTTGATGCTGGTAGAATTTACGATATGTTAACAAGTTTATTTTTTATTTTTATTTTAATAATTATGTATGTCTTTATAAAAGATAAATATATTAGGATTGGAATAAAAATTACAATAATTTTGTTTGTTGTGTTTTTTTTTATAGGTTTAGTCTTATTATTATTTAGCAAATAACAAGATGTAAATTTATTGATAAATAAAGTATACCTTTGCAAAACGAAACTTGTCCTAATTACCTAAACCATCTTAAAATGCTTAAAAAAATGAATAAAAAAAAGAAAGAAGGTTTATCATGGAGTGATTTATATATTTATCCAACCGTAATTTCTTGCGTGATAATAATCATAGGTATTGTTGGAGATAAATGCACCCAATCTACAAATAATAAACATATAATCACAAATTTAATACCTTTAGAAAAAGAAGATACTTTGCATAATACAAAACACATACGGTAATGAATTCTATAGTTAAAATCTAAAAATAATTATGATTATCAACATGAACAAAAGCTACAAGGCAATACTCTCGCAATACACGCTACCGCAGTTCCTCCCCATTGAGGATGGAAGGGAAGAGCTAACATATCCTTCTATTTCAACGTATACTTATTGTGCGAATAAGCCTGTAATGTTTGTTGACCCGAAGGGGGAAGAATGGGAAACAAAAAATGATAATACTTTATTCTTATGAATCAAGTATATCTGGTGGATTGAGTCATTATTTTAATGGAATTAAAAGTGTTTTAGTGAAACCTTAAAGAAAATTAAATGACATGAAATATTTAAAGTATGTATTTTTATTTATAATATTAGGATTTGGTTTAAAAACTTTAAATAGTCAAATTATTTCTTATTATGAAATTTATATGTCAGTAGCATATTTGCCATCGTGTCATGTACAATTAGAAATCTATAAAAAAGATAATGGTAATATTACTCATGAATTACATGAACAAAATGTAAAATGTAAAAAAAATATCATTTCTTTAAATGATACCGGAATCATTATTGAGGATTTAATTTTGAAATTAGATAGTTTATTTAAACTTGATGAATTTATTTTTACTGTTAACAAAACTTTTATTGATACACTTAAATCAAGAGTTAAAGATAAAGAATTTTATCATATTTCAAATGAAGATATTGATAATTTTTTTTCAAGAAGAGATACTTTAATACTTAAAATGTCAGATATACAAAAAGAAAAAGAGTATCGATCTGATGATGGAATTGATTATTATATAAAAATTGAATATAAAAAAAATAATCAGGATATTATTATCGAATTTGAAGGTGATTTAGATACTTTTGTTTTGCCAAGTCATATAAAAAATTGGATTCCTTTATATTTAATTTACAAAGAGCACAAAATATTTAAAAACTTAGAATTTGTTGATGAATATTTTAGTGATAATAATTTGGAAAATATTATATGGAGATTTATATCATGGGGGAAGGAAGGTAATGTCCCATCGGGCGCTTTTTGAAAATAGATAGTTTACCAAATTAGTTACTGGGAGAATAAAGGGTTTAAAAACAGAAGAATAAGAAACAAATAAAGCTAAAGCAAAGCGATGAAAAATTATTGCGTCAAAAACAAAAATTATTGCGTCAATAAATACAATTATTGCGTCAATAAATACAATTATTGCGTCAATAAATTTTAGGTTTGATATTCAAACCTTTGGATGTGCTCAATTAGCATCTCCCCTTCCTTTTAATTTACTACAAAGATAATAAAAGGAACTACGGAATATATTAGCAAGCAGCAGATTAAAAGTATGAAGAATAAAACATTAACGGATAATTTATTTATTTGCGTTTAATTATCTTTACAGTCAAAACAAAACGATTTTTTCTTGTTCTTTTTGCTTGATCAAAAACCCACCCCTTATGCTGTAGATACAGGCAAGTTCAGTAAGGGAGAGAATGGGGAATAACCCCTCACTTTAAAAATTGAAAAGATTACACTCAAGGCTAATTCTGTTTTTTCGGCACGAAAACGCCAATGAATAATCTCTATTTTTTATAATTCCGGCACTTCTATTTCAAAGCTGATATTCTTTTTATCGCATTGTTGCATGCAGCTGTTGCAGGAGATAATCTCGCCGGTAAGGCGTTTTCTCACCAGTCGTTCGGTGCGATCGCCAAGGGCTTCGATATTGATTTTATCCACTACTTCTTTGGCAAAAGCATGCATTAACAATACCCTTGCATTTTGTTCGCAAATGCCGCGGGTACGTAAATAAAACATCGCATTTTCATCCAATTGACCTACCGTTGAACCGTGACTGCATTTAACATCATCGGCATAGATTTCCAAAAAGGGTTTCGATATCACATCCGTTTCATCTGTCAGCAGAATATTCCGATTGGTTTGATGTGCTTCTGTTTTTTGGGCTTCTTTCCCCACATATACATGTCCGATGAAACGGGCTTTTGCCGTATCGTCGAGGATGCCTTTGTAGAGTTGATTGCTTTTACAGTTCGGCGCCCCGTGTTTAATGTATAAACAATTGGTTATCTCTTGTTTTCCATCTACCAAATACAAACCGTTGGTATTGATTTCCGCTTTTGGCTCCATCAGATTGGCAACAATCGTATTATGTACCAAGCCTCCGTTAAAAACGGTGGTATTGGTGTTTACCTTACTATTGCCTGCTTGTTGTATCAACAAATGATTGATAAGCGTTGATTTATTGTCTTTGTTTTCAAGTTTATAATAATCACATGTGGCAGATTCTCCAACGTATATTTCGGTAACGGTATTGATAAGCGTATCTTTGCATTCGAGGGAGTCGTCGCAATGGACGATGGTAGCGGAAGCATTCTTCCCGATACAGATAAGATTTCGGGGTTGAATAAAAATATTTTCATCGGAATTAACGATGTAAACAAATTGTATGGGTCTTTTCAGATGAATATTATCGGGGATATAAGCGAAAAAGCCGTCTTGCCAACAGGCTAAATTAAGGTCTATTAAGCCATTCGACATTTCTTTGTTTTTCCCTAAGCAGTCAGCGACAAGCTCGGGAAACAGATGGATGGCTTCGCCTAAACTTCCAAACATTGTCCCATCCGGAAATACCGTCAGGGGAGCGTTGTGATGTACGTACCAGCCGTTTAAAAAAGTAAACATTTCCGCATTGATGTCTTGTGTCGAACACTGAAAATAATTTTCAACCGGTTGGTATTCCTCGGCTTGCTTTTGGATAACAAAGTTTTTATCGGCAATGATATTGTCCCATTTTATTTCCCTCCACATTTCCGAACTTGGTTCCGGCACACCGCTTTTACGAAAAGAATCGGCAGCATCTGCCCTTTGTTTGATAAAATAATCTTTCTCGACAGAAGCGTTCACTTTCGGTAAAAATTGTAAAAAATATTGATTTATATTTTGTAATGATGCCATAATACGTGTTTACTGATGCGTTTTTAGTGATTACAAAAGTACACTAATTTTTAACATTTAGAAAATCAAATATAAATAAAATAAGGAATCGAGAGTATAATTTATAAAAAAACATTACCTTTGCACAAACATAAATAATGACATCTATGCTTGAAAATGCGAGTGTAACCCCTTTATCTGAATACGGGGAATTTGGATTGATTGAAGTATTAACTAAGAATATTCAACTTAAAAATAAAAGTTCGGTGCTGGGTGTAGGCGATGATGCTGCCATTATCGATACACAAAATCGGCTCCAGCTTATTTCCAAAGATTTATTAATAGAAGGCGTGCATTTCGATGTGCGTTATTTTCCATTAAAACATATAGGATATAAAGCCATAGCCTCTAATTTATCTGATATTGCCGCCATGAATGCCAAACCCGAACAAGTGCTGGTAGGCATAGCGGTGTCAAGTCGGTATACGGTGGAAGCTATTGAAGAAATATATCAGGGAATGTATCTGTGTTGTGAACGCTATGGCGTAGATATGGTGGGGGGTGATACTACCTCCAGCCTTAGCGGCTTGTGTATCAGCATTACCGTTTTAGGCTATGCCGATTCAAAGCAAATAGTCAAACGCAGCGCCGCCAATACCCACGATTTGATATGTGTTTCCGGCGATTTGGGCGCCGCCTATATGGGCTTGCTCATCCTCGAAAGAGAGAAAAAAGTATATCTGGAAAACCCCAATAACCAACCTGATTTGTCAGGCTTTGATTACCTGCTCGAAAGACAACTTAAACCCGAACCTCGCCTCGACATCATCAAAGCATTGAGAGAAAATAATATCTTACCTACTGCCATGATAGATATTTCCGACGGACTGGCATCTGAAATCATACATATATGTAAGAACTCCAAAAAAGGCTGTTGCCTTTACGAAGATAAAATACCTATCGACACGCTTACCTATGATACCGCCATGGATTTTCAATTGATACCTTCAACCATCGCTCTCAGCGGAGGGGAGGATTATGAATTGCTGTTTACAATCAAACAAGCTGATTTTGATAAAATAAAACAGGTGAAAGATGTTACTGTTATCGGGCATATTACCGATGAAAATGAAGGATATCAGTTAATTACCAACGACAAAAAATCTATTCCTATCAAGGCGCAAGGCTGGGATGCCTATCTGAATAAAGATAGAATAATGCCATGAAAAATTTTTTAAGCTTTTTATTGTGCTTTGTTACAGCAAGCGTTTTCGCTCAATCGCTCTCTGAGAAATTGAACCTTGCTATCCTACAACTTACTACTGATACCAACCTGACAGCAGCCACCATCGGGGTGTGTGTGAAAGAGGTAAAAACAAATCGTATCCTTGTCAACTACAATGCCGAAAAAAATTTTGTGCCTGCTTCTTTGCAAAAATTACCCTTAACAGCCATCGCCCTTCAGCAATTGGGAAGCAGATATACGTTTAAAACCTATATGTTAACTTCCGGCACAGTCAAGGATGGAATTTTAAATGGGAATCTGTATCTTGTTGGTGGCGGCGACCCTACGCTGGGAAGTACACGTTTTTCAGCAACTCATCCGGATGTTATTTTTGAACAATGGAGTAAGGTGATAAAAGAAAATGGCATTCATACTATCAACGGGAACATATATTTTGATGCTTCTTTTTTCGATTCCCATCCCTTGAACGATGCCTGGATGTGGGGCGATGTAGGCAATTATTATGGTGCCGGTGCCTTAGGCTTATCATGGCATGAAAATATGTTTGTAGTGAATATGGTGCCGGCAGACAGCATCGGAAGAAAAGCAATGCTAAGCAGCGTTTATCCTCCGCTTCCTCCCGACATCCTCCTTTATAATGAAGTAAATACCGTTAAAAATGGGGTAGAGAGTTATCTAATGATTTATGGAGATTCGTACAGTAAGCAGCGAGAAATCTGTGGTAACATTGCCGTAAATAAAACACAGCTTTCGGCAAAAGGAGCCTTGCCAATGCCGGGTTATGTCTGTGCATGGAATTTTAAAAACTTTTTGCAAACCAAAGGAATCCGTATTTTCGATGCAATCTATGCCATTGATATAGATAGCCTCGATACAAAAACGGATACTATCTATGTCAACCATTCTCCTTCTTTATCGGTGATAGTGAATCAAATCAATAAAACCAGTAACAACGTCTATGCGGAAGCGGTTTTCAAGTTATTAGGAAAGGGTTCCTATGTAGGAGGTGCCTCCGCCTTCAAAGCCGGCTTGACACGTATGGGAATTGCAACCAATAGTATAAACATAGTGGATGGCAGCGGCTTATCGTCTGTTAATTTCATTTCCCCCCTTGCCTTATGTGAAGTCCTTTATGATGTGTCTACCAAGACTTATTATACCCAATATGTCCATTCTTTATCGCAAGCCGGTGTGTCGGGAACCTTGAGAAATGTACTGAAAAACAAACCAAAAGGCAGTAATATCTATGCGAAAAGCGGCACAATGACAGGGGTAAGAGCCTACGCAGGTTATGCCATCAATGCTAAAGGAGAAACCTATTGTTTTGCCATTATCGTTAATAATTTCACCTGTCAATCGGTATTAGTAAAAGAAAAATTGGAAAACATTTTGTTGTTGTTGGTAGAATAGAATGATCCGTAACGATGCAGAATATCAACGGATATCGCTGTACATTATACATAATCTAAAAAAAAGAAAGAAGATTCATTCAAATCAAAATATAAATAGAAACAGTCTAAAAAATTTTTCCTATTTTTTTTATTTTCCTCCACAAAAACCCTATGAGTTTACAAAAATTTTGTTTTCCTTTGCATTTTGATTTTAAATACACAGCAATAAAAATAACAATATAAAAATAAGGATATTACGATATGTATGAAATAAAGAATCATCCCATTTTAGACATTCCGGAGAGCGAAATCGTCGAATTTTTATTTGAAGGGAAAAAAGTAAAAGGGAAAAAAGGATATACCATTGCTGCGGCTTTGCATCAGGCAGGTTTTCCTATTCACAGTCATAGCATTCACGACCGTCAGCGGAGTTTGGAATGTGGTATCGGCAAATGCGGTGCCTGTGAAATGTTGGTCGACGGTAACATCCGCCGTATATGCATTACCCTCGTCGATGGGGTGAAGGAAGTAAGGGAAATACCCAAAGACTACCAACCTATTTATACGGAAAACAAACAAAAGGAATTGCGTATATACAAAACCACGGTTGCCATTATCGGTGCCGGACCGGCAGGATTGGCATGCCGTGAAACCCTCAACAAATTGCAGATTTCTAATTTAGTTATTGATAATAACGCCGTCATAGGGGGACAATTCAATATGCAAACACATCAATTTTTCTTTTTCGAGAAAGAGAAAAAATACGGTGGCATGCGTGGTTTTGAGATTGCCAAAACATTAGCCGGCGATAATCATGACGGTATTCTATTGAATGAAACGGTATGGGATATATTGGAAGGCAGACGCATTGCGATTAAAAACATCGAAAATCAAGAAATATCCTATGTCGATGCGGAATATCTTGTAGTCGGTACCGGTGCGATTCCCTTTATGCCTACTTTCGAAAACGACGACCTCCCCGGTGTTTATACCGCTGCTGTTTTTCAGAAAATGATGAATCAGGAACATACCCTCTTAGGCAAAAAAGTACTTACCGTTGGTGCGGGAAACATTGGATATCTAACCTCTTATCAAGGCATGCAAGCCGGTGCAGATATTAAAGCCATCATCGAAGCCATGCCCAATGAAGGGGGATTTCCCGTTCAAGCAAACCGGGTACGGCGTCTGGGCATTCCCGTTCTGACATCTCATATTTTATTGAAAGCCATTCCCAATGATAAACACGATGGTATTATAGGTGCTGTTATTGCGGAATGTAAAGATTTTAAAGCAATACCGAGTACGGAAAAAATAATTGACGATATTGATATTATCAACATATGTACGGGTTTAGTCCCTGATGATCAATTATTAGTTAAAGGAAAAGAAGTCTTTGGCATTAACACCTTCGGTATAGGCGATGCTATTCGCATAGGAGAAGGTACCAGTGCAGTGCTTCGTGGCAAACAAGTAGCGTATGAAGTAGCTCAATGTATCGGGAAACGATATTCGTACGAAGACTATTTGGAAATATCCAAACAATACATAGATTCACAACAGCATCCGGTTCGTATACTTGAAAAACCCTATCTTCCATCTTCGGAAAGAATGCAGGCGAAACCTTTTGTACAGATCGATTGTTTGTATGGCTTTGCTTGCAATCCTTGTGCTTTTGCCTGCCCTCATGGTGCTATCAGCAAGTCAAGTACGTCGACGGTGCCGGCTATAAATTTTGACAAATGTATCGGGTGCATGGAATGTGTATATCAATGTCCCGGACTTGCCATCTTCGGATACAATCTTTCGAAAGCGCAGTTGTTTTTACCCATAGAATATCATGCAGTAGAAGGTGTTTCTGTATTTCTGATTGACAACAACGGTCAAAAACTCGGAGAAGGTATTATTGAAAAGATATTAATAAAGAAAAACAAAACCAATGTTGCCCGCATCAAATCCACTACACTTTTTGGAGAAGCGTTGACAAATGTAAGAGGCTTTATTATCCAATCAAAGTATCCGAAGAAATTATCTTTAAAATCCCTGCAAAAGGTAGAAAGCGAAACGTACGTATGCCATTGTGAGGATGTTAGTGTGGAAGAATTACTACAAACCATCGGCAATCGGAAATTTATTTCTGTTGATGAATTAAAACATACCACCCGTATGGGGATGGGTCCTTGTCGGGGGAAACGGTGTATTCCACGTGCCAAACAAATCCTTCGGGGATACGGCATTGAAATTACCGGTGATTCTACCCCACGGGCTCCTTTATCCAATCAGGTAACATTGGGAGATTTATACAATCCGAAAGCGAAGGAAGTATTTGTTTTTCCAAAAAACAACAATGTCAAAAAACAAAATATTGATATTTTAGTTGCCGGTGGCGGCATAGCAGGGAGTGCCTTGTTTCGTTATTTTGCCGAAGCCGGAAAACAGACGATTTTAATCAATTACGATCGCGGGGCTTCCTGGCGTAATATCGGCGGAGGTCGTCCTACCTTTTCAAATCCAGATATTTCTGATATCGCAAAACATAATTTAGAATTATTCAAAGACATACAAAAAGTTTATAATATCGATTTTAAGCCTACACGCTATGTGAATTTAGTACACGACGATGCTACTTATCGGGCCTTGGATGCTTCTCGGGCTTGGTCGGACGCCTATATGGTTGATAAAAAAGATTTCCAAAAAGAAATATCTCCTTTATGGAACCCGAAATTAGAAACCTATTCTCATGCATTGATTGCCAACGACTGTTGGCAGGCAACACCGGGAAGAACCATAGAATATATACGCGGAGTGGCTATGGATAAAGGGGGTGTATTGATGGAAGACTGCGAATTATTGCATGTTAAAAAGCAAGGCGACAAATATTATGCATTGGTACAGACACATGCCAACGAATACATTGAATATTGTTGCAATCACTTTGTCAATGCTTTGGGCTGCAGTGCAGAGAAGTTTACCAAAATGCTGGGATTGGATACCAACACCTATCCGGTAAAACATCAGGCATTTATAACCAGAAGGCTGCCGATGATTGGGAAAAACAACGATGCTTTAGACATGGTGATAGACCGTCGTCGTTACAAAGGCTTTACGGCTGTTTACGGACAACAGTTCCTGAAGACAGGTCAAATTATAGGTTGTGCCTCTCCCGGTTGCGATCCCAACGAAACACGTCAGAATTTGAAATACAACAGTAAAGACTTTTTGGAAATTGTTTCTGAAATGTTTAGTGAATGGATACCGAATCTTAACAGCATCGGCTTTCACGCTGTTTGGAGCGGGTATTATACCGAACCGCGTTATATTGTTGACCCTGAAAATGGTTTATTAATAGGCTTACGCGGGCATGGTTTTATGTTGGGCCAGTATTTGGCTAAGATGTATGTAGATAAATATTTAGGTAAAAAGGTCCCTGCCTATATGGATGACTTAACGCTTAGTGGAAAAGGTCTGAGCGAAACAGCTTTTAAATAAAAAAGATAAAACTGCTTGAAAAAGCAGTTATATTTTATCAATCGAAATCGTATTTGGAGTGGGTGCTGGTTTCCCCTACATATTTGCTGCAATCAAATTCAATGTCAATATTTATTTCCGGCTTTTCAAATTCCATTGATTTTGAAAAATACAAGCTTTTGTCTTCATAGCATTTCTTTACAAAGATAGCCCAGATAGGGAGGGCGGTATTGGCACCTTGACCGAGATGGGTGGAACGGAAATGTGCGGCTCTGTCTTCGCAACCAACCCATACTCCTGCCGTTAACTGAGGAGTATATCCCATAAACCATCCGTCAGAATTATTATCGGTAGTACCTGTTTTTCCTGCCATTTGCATGTCAAGTTTGTATCGATAGATTAATCGAACGGCGGTGCCTTGGTCAACGACTCCTTGCATTAATCGGACTGTTTTATAGGCTGACACTTCGTCCATGGCTTCGTTTTGTTCGGTCGTAAATTGTGCCAGAATATTGCCTTTGTTGTTGCATATTTTAGTGATGAAAATAGGTTTTACGTAGATACCTTTGTTATTGAACGCATTGACGGCTCCTACCATTTCATACAAGCTAAGTTCACAGGCACCTAAACTAATTGCCGGCACCTCAGGAATATCGCTTGTCATCCCTAATTTTCGTACCAGCTGAACAATGGCACTTGGTCCGTAACGTTTCATTAAATATGCTGAAACATAATTCAACGAATTAGCCAATGCCTCTCTTAATGTAACCATTTGTCCTTCTTTGTATTTGCTTGCATTTTTCGGAATCCATACATCTCCCGAAGGCAAATCAAATCTAACCGGCAAATTAGGTACTTTATAACAAGGAGAATATTCCCCTTCTTGCATGGCAAACGTATAAACAAAAGGTTTAAAGGTCGAGCCTACTTGCCTGCGGGCTTGCGTTACGTGGTCGTATTGGAAGTGTGTATAGTCAATACCCCCTACATAAGCTTTTACATAGCCGGTAGAAGGATCCATCGCCATTAACCCACAGGTTAAAAAGGATTTCATATAACGTAAAGAATCCCAAGGAGACATTAGGGTATCTATTTCACCTTCATGAGAAAACAGCCACATTTGAATAGGAGTTTCAAATATTTTGCGTATTTCTTTTTCGGAATAGCCTTCTTTTTTAAGGTTCCTGTACCTATCGGAGTTTTTCATGGCTCTAAGCATTATCTTTTCGGTTTCCTCCTGATTGATATTATAAAAAGGTGCATTTTTATGTCCTACCCAATGTTTAAAGAACAAAGGTTGTAAGTTTTGCTTTACCCATTCGTCAACGGCAGCTTCAGCATGAGTTTGCATTTTATAATTGATGGTAGTATATATTTTCAAGCCGTCTTTATAAATATCCCATGTGCTTCCGTCGGGTTTAGGATTTGCTTTTGCCCATGCAGTAACTTCTTGTCGTAGATATTCTCTGAAATAGGTAGCTACGCCTATTTTATGGTCTTGTACTCTGAATCGCGACATATCTATCGGAATTTTTTGTATACTGTCGCAGCTGCTTTGGTCAATAAAATCATATTTTTCCATTTGTGCCAGCACCGTATTCCGTCGAATAAAAGCATTATCCGGGTTCCGACGCGGACTGTAACGGGTAGGTGCTTTCAGCATCCCTACCAACAAAGCGGATTCTTCAATGTTTAATTCTTGCGGAGTCTTGTCGAAATATGTTTTTGCTGCTGATTTGATACCATGAGATAGATTGCCAAAATCGACAGTATTCAAATACATAGCAAGTATTTCATTTTTAGAATAATTCTTTTCTAATTTAACGGCAACGACCCATTCTTTAAATTTTGTAAATACTAATTCGAAGAAATGAGGGTCTACATTACGAGGGAATAGATTTTTCGCTAATTGTTGTGAAATGGTACTGCCTCCTCCTTTATGGTGTCCGGTAATGATTCCCATGCTGACGCGCAACAGCGCTTTGGTGTCGATGCCGGCATGTTTTCTAAAGCGTATGTCTTCGGTGGCGATAAGGGCGTTGACTAAACATTCGGGTAGCTGATTGTAAGATACATTCGATCGATTTTCAATGTAATATTTTCCTAACACATAGCCATCTTCCGATATGATTTCGGTGGCTAAATTGGTCTTGGGATTTTCGAGTTCTTCAAAGGAAGGCATAAATCCCAACCATCCCATGGAAATAAGAGTGAACATCATGATTATCCCTCCCCAAAATGCAAAAAAGAGAATCCAAACCCATTTACGTAATGTAGAGGTAGGAGCTTTTGTTTTAGGCTTTTTCTTTGAAGACATGATAATTTTCTTTTAGTTGATACTATCTTTGACGGCTATGAAAAGCCCAACCGAACTGATGCCCTCTACTGTATCTGTTCTCATAGCATGTTTTACTTTCATGACATATTTCCCTTTGAAAGGAAATAGCAGTGTGCCGTAGTTTACGTTTAGTTCTTTGATACGGTTTCCTTTTCCCCAAGGTTTACCGTCGGCTTGGAATAAATCGCACGAAACGGTATCTATTACTTGTTTGCCGTTTGGAAGGGAAGTATAAATAAATAAATATAAGTTTTGATAGGCATAATTATCGTTATAGCATATCGTAAAACCAATGTTGTGGGGAGTAAGGGTATCGGTAATATTCAAAACATAAGTGAGGGGGTGCTTGGCATCCCATTTTTCATTTGGCACTATTTGATTTTCGTAATACATATAGCTATCCGTACATGCAACAAATAATACAAGAATGATACTGATAGCTACCGATTTTTTTAGCAATGCAAGCATGGTATATTAATCATTTATTTTTTTCAAATCGTCAATATTTACATCTTGTTCGTTGTATTTTGCTTGATTGATTTCAGCATATTTTTCCAAGCTTTCCGCTTTTTTATTTTCTTTATTGAGAGTGATGATTTCTTTTATTTTTGCTGTAGGAATGGCATACAAAGAATGTGAAAAATCATTTTTATAATAATACCACATCAGGTTTTTGAAGATGTCTATTTTATGACAGAATGCATCTCCTTTTTCCGTATGTAAAATGGTGCTGGTATTTGGAAAATTCTTCAGTTCTTCAATGTAAGCTTCATGTTCGTAATTAAGGCAACATTTCAATTTTCCACATTGTCCGGCAAGTTTTTGTGGATTTAATGCCAGCTGTTGTGTTTTGGCAGTGCCTGTATTGACGGATTTAAAATGGTTCAGCCATCGCGAGCAGCACAATTCTCTTCCGCAAGAACCGATACCCCCTAAACGGGCAGCTTCTTGGCGAACGCCTATT
>JAQVNO010000111.1 GCA_028703095.1 Bacteroidales bacterium | reverse complement strand
TATTCTAATACCGGAAGCGGAAGATATGATTCCACCGGTATAAGCACTGATGTAAGGAGCAAATTAAAAGGAAGGAGTTAGTTGCTTCGTTCTATTGCATGAAAAAATGAGAACACTCAACACAAACACACAAGCAATAGCTTTTACGTCTTTTATTCTTTTCATCTTTATATTGTTTTTTTTTTAAAATCCATTTATATTACGACATTAATTTTAAAATTTAATGCAAAAATAAATAAAATATCTTTATTAAAAGTATGCATAATCATTATTGTCAGATATAAATTACAATATTGTTATAAATTCTTCGCTTCACTTCGTTACGCTCAGAATGACAATAATTTTAAAGATAAAAATGTGGGGTTAAGGTGTTATGGATACATAAATAAAAAAAATCCGATGTTAGCTTTCGGATTAATAAAGTAGGGATTACTCACATTGAAAGAATGCGATTAAAAAGGCAGATTATCCATGTTATCACCTTCATCGTAGAAGGTGCCATCGCTTACGTTTTCATTATAGGTCTTATTATCGGTGAAGACCGTATCCTGTGAAGCAGAATCACTGTAATCCGTATGTTGTGCTTCTATTTTCCAAGCACGTAAATCAGTATACCATTTACCGTTATATTCTCTTGATTCAATATTAACACTTACTTTGACGGGCGAATCCAATGAAAATTGTGCCAGCATATTTATTTTATCACCCCAAGCACTGATGCATATTTTCTTAGGATATTGCTCGGTAGTTTCAATAATAAATTCTTGTTTATTCCATGTTCCATTTTTGCCTGAACCTGTTTGAAGGGGAAGCAATTTAATAAGTTTCCCGTTGATTTCTATTGCCATTCTTAAATACCTTTTAATTAGATGTAAAAAAATTAAAAACACTTCACATGCAACATTTCTGATTGCAGATGAAGTTCATACAATTTGAAGATGAATAAAAAGAGGCTGCTTTCACAGCCCCCTTTCCGTAAAATTACTTTATACTTATTTTCCGGCTTATCAAACCCTTTTCGGTTTGCAACTGCAAAACATAAATACCCGGATGTAAATCCGACATTTCGAATGTAAATTCATTCGCTGTTACCGGAACATTATAAACAACTTGTCCTAACATATTCACAAGTTTAACCCTCGTAAACATATTTTCGGAATAAATATTTATTTTCCCATCGGATGGATTGGGATACACTTTTACATTATTCGTATTGTTTCCATAATCTTCAACCGATAAAGTAGCAGCATCTACTTTTCCGGATTGCAACACATTTTTGGTAGCATCATCTTGTACCCAGTACACCAACATGATATTGTTGAAATTTTCAACAGAATGTTCTGTTTCCGGATTGATAGGGCTACCTGCATTGAAAGGCAATCTGTATTTCCCTACAAATTTAAAATTCAAATCTACAACAACATCCTGATCTGCTTGCAAAGTAATACTTTGTCCGGAAGCATCGGTCATAAACTTTTTATGCACATAATAAAACGATGTCTCTTCGTTAGTTTTCATATTCATATGAGTAACTTTTTCGACCAAAGCCACATATAGTTTATGAGTACCGGTAATGGTTTTTAAAGGAGTAACGGTAAGATTTGTGCTGTACAAATGATCTCCATCAGTAACAAAAGTCGCATCAAAATCAATGAATGAAGGTTGGATGTATTCCATTTGCAACATAGAAGAAGTATAAGAACCGGGAGAACCGCCGTAATAATCACCGTCAGCAACCAAATAAGGAACACTATTTACTTCATAATACGCCCTTCTGATTCCACCTTCGTTCGTATAATAAGGATCGCCGGGACTAGGCCAATTCATTTGATACTTGATGCAAGTAAATTTATTCGGATTCTTAGCAAACACCGAATCTAACAACATATTTCCAAGTCTGCAAGGAGCACAGGTAGAGCTGGTAAACACTTCGTGTAAAACAATACGTTGCGCTACTTTTTCATATACATCAACAGTCATGGAAAAAGTATCGGAAAATGCAGCAGCATTACCGTTTAAATTAGAGAACCACATTTTTAAATCATAGGAACCTTCCGTATTCATACTAAAACTTGAGTCATGATTGACAAGCGTAAGAGGATAGACATTACTAATATCTACACCGCTTAATGCTTGAGAATACACATCGCCGTTAAAATTAAAATTAAAATCACAGGAAGTAATAGCAGCTTTACCGGAACGATAGGCGTTGACAGACACTGCTGCAGCTTCTCCTAATTCCAACCAAGGTTTGGTAAATGAATTTTGTATAGTCAATCCTAAATCGGGTAATTCGGTTGAAGCCAAATTATAGCCTATATGATATCCCCAAATATTGATAGCTCCGAGAGTAGTTGTCCCCGCTATAACACCATTTTGTATATACATAGCATAAGAAGGAATAGAATCCCATTCCGGAACATCGGCACTAATATCTTTCACAACAGCATTTAATTTTTTAGTAGAAGGGTTGATACTGATTATAAAATGAGGATAACGTTCCATAGCATACACGAAAGGACCTCCGGGAGTAACCTTATCATAAGCTAATGCCCATATAATATCGCCCGTTAAGGAAGAATAGTTTAAGTCGGTGCTTAGAATTGAATCTAATAAATCACCTGTACGGGAAAACAATTGCAATGCATAGTCGGTTCCCAATGAAACCCAAAACCCACCATTATTGTTATCGGCATCGGGAGCATAGGTAATCCCTATAGGATAAGTTCCTGTTGGAAGAACTACTTTTCCGCTTACACTTTCGGTAATTAAATCAATTTGATAAATAGTATCATTCCCATTAGTCATATAAATATAAGTGCCATCATACGCCAAACCGATGGTTACAGCACCAACACCTGATGCACCGGGCATTCCTGCAATATCAATGGAGTCTAATAATTGATTTGTAAAATCGACCTTAAACAAGAATTTTTTATTGACGCTACCCATATAGATGTGGTTGCCATCACTGACGGCACCCAATGGCATGGAAAAAGCAGGTTCTATTGTATCTATAAATTGAACCTCCCAGCTATTGTTTGCTTTTTGACTTAAATCTTTTTGAACTGCACTTTTTTGAGTCGGTTTTTCTTTGATGGTAAGCGATTGAGAATAGCCCCAATTAACCATGATAAATGCTGACATACAAAGCAATAAAACTTTTTTCATACTATTAAATATTTTTAAATTTATACTCGTGATATTTTTGGCAAATATAATAAAATTTATCAATAGGAAACAATATTTATCAAAATAAATCTTAAGATTTTTGGAATCAATGAAGCTTTCGTAGCCTACAATACTACTATAGGCTTTATTCTTTTGTTATTTCGTGCAAACGAAAGGAAATGCCGGCATTGTGCAATAATTCTTCCATGCGATACTTTTGAGTATGCGTAATAAAAACTTGACCAAAGTCTTTATGAGCAACCATGGCAGTTAGTTTTTCTACTCTTGTATCATCCAATTTATCAAACACATCGTCGAGCAACAACATGGGTTTTGTCTGTTTAATGTTTTTCAAATACTCATAATGTGCTAACTTCAAAGATATTAAAAAAGTTTTTTGTTGCCCTTGGGAGCAAAATTTCTTAACCTGATAGGTATTCATCAGAAATGAATAATCGTCTTTATGAATCCCTGCCAATGTATATTGAGCTTGCATATCTCTTTTTTCGTTTTTACGCATTAAGGCATCAAAGTTATTTTCATGCAAACTGCTTTCATACAGAATCGAAACATTTTCTTCTTTGGCTGATATTTTATTAAAAAAAGTATTGAACACCGGAATAAAATCATGAATAAATTCTTTCCGCACTTTATAAATATCATTCCCCAACGCAATCAACTTATCAGTCCAAATCGCAATAGCATCCTTATCATAATAAGATTTTTCGGCAAAATGTTTAAGAAGTGAATTGCGTTGCATCAACACTTTATTGTATTGGATAAGATTATCCAAATAGATTCTGTTATATTGTGAAATAACGCTATCGAAATATTTTCTTCGCAAATCGCTCCCTCCGTTGATATAATCACTATCGTAAGGAGAAATCATCACTGAAGGGAAAAGTCCGATATGGTCGGATAAGCGAGCATATTCTTTTTGATTAATTTTAAAAACTTTTTTATGCTCTTTTTGTTGGATGCATGAAACCTTATCAACACCCTCCCCCTCTTCGGACTGAAAAGTGCCATGGATAGCAAAGAAGTCCGCTTCATGTTTTATATTCAACTGATCCAAACTTGAAAAATAGCTTTTACACATCGACAAATAATGTATAGCATCTAACAAATTAGTTTTCCCAAGCCCGTTTAAGCCTACGATACAATTAATACCATCAGCAAAATCAAAGCTTGAATCGGTATAATTTTTAAAATTAATAAGTTGAATGTTTTTCAGAAACATATTATTTTTTCTTACCTCCAAATACGGTAACATTGAGATAACGTTTCGGATTGGCTTTGATATCTTTTATCAATTCATCCAAATTGCCAATGGAGTGTTGCAAATTTTGATACAAGGTATCATTGGTATTTAGTTTACCTAAGGTACCTTCTCCATTTTCAATTTTATATAATATATTTTCCAACTGTTTCAATCTGCCGGATAAGTCTTCTAGTGTTTTAGGAATGTCGGCATCTTTAAGTGAAGAGGAGAATTGATTCACATTTTTAATGATACTGTCAAGTTCCGAATCATTGCTTTTGATAGTATTTGTAAAGCTTTCGATATCAGACAAAATATTTTCAATTTGTCCGGAATACATAATAGAATCTAATTTATCGGTAGTAGAATTTATATTTTGCAAGGAGGCTTGCAAGCTTCCTTCTTGAATCATATCTTTCAATGAACGGATGATAGTATCTAAATTATTTTTAATATTATCCACATTGGCTAACATGCCCGGCTGTACGTATCCCTGTAACGTATCGCCATTGGTAAAGTAAGTTGAAGCATCTCCGAGTACACATTCCAATTGCATGGAACCGACTATGCCGGGCGAAACAATACGTATTTTGGTATCAGAAGGAATTTTTATTTTTTTATTAACCGTAAAAGTAACTATCACTTTTTCGTTGTCATTTCCAAACAACGCTATTTTATCGACAATACCGACATTTACGCCATTAATATAGACGGTATTCGCCGGCGTTAGCCCGCCGGCTTCTTCAAAAATGCCGTAATAAATAAATTGTTTTTTAAAAATATTTTTACCTTTTAAAAAATTTATACCCCATACGATTAAAGCCAAACTGACGATAGCAAGAACTGCTATTTTTATTTCCTGTGTTTTAAATATTTTTCGTGACACGTTATTTAATTTTTTAAATATTTTAAAGCTTCATTAATTGAAATTTTTTCTTCATTTTTAAATGCGACCAGAAAAGCATCCGGGAAACCCAGACTTTTAATTTTTTCCAACAATGCCTTTGCTGATTCATAACTCGTTTCTTCACCTGCTGCATAGCAATAATAATTTCCGTTTTTCCACATAAAAATAGGTTGGATGCCTTTGAATACAGGGTCATTTAACTTCTTGTTTTCTGCTAAACAGGATATTTGTACTCTAAAAACTACCCCATCAATAAATTTATTTCCCTGCGTTATTATTTCTTCTTGAGATTCAGGAAGACTTGTATCAGAAGTAATGCGAATTGCAGACTCCACCGTCAGTCCTTTTTTCTCTTGTGCCAGCTGATTAAAAGCACTATAAATAGCTTTGGCAATTTCATTTTGACCTTTTTCCGATGCCAGAAAGGCTTCTTCTTTCGGGTTGCTCAAGAAACCTGCTTCAACCAACACACTCGGCATCGTTGTACGCCACAGCACTAAAAAACCCGCTTGCTTAACACCCCTATCCGATAATTTAACACTTTCTCTAAACTGATATTGAATTTTAGAAGCAAACTTAGTGCTTTGTTCTAGGTATTTATTTTGTAATAAAGAAAAAATTATGTAAGCATCGACAGAATTAGGGTCGAAACCGCCATAATTAGTTTCATAATTAGATTCTAATAAGATAGCTGAATTTTCTTTTTGTGCCACGGCTAAATTAGCAGTACTATTATCGCTACTCATCACAAAAGTTTCCGTACCGTAACTTGTGCTATTAGGTGCTGAATTACAATGTATCGAAATAAATAAATCGGCATGATTTTCATTGGCTATTTCTGTTCTGCGACGTAATTCAACAAAGACATCTTTATCGCGGGTATATATAACTTTAATATCTTTATGATTGTCTTGTATAAGTTTACCTAATTTTAGAGCCAGCTTTAAGTTTATGTCTTTTTCATAGGTTTTTGATTTTCCTACTGCCCCCGGATCATGTCCGCCATGACCGGCATCAATAACAACAACTTTTATCGGAGAGGATTGACTCCATAATGGAACCGATGATAAACAAAACAATATCATGAACCCTAAAACCGTTATCTTGTACGCTATTTTCATTATTTCTTAAATTGACTTAATAATTTTATATTTTTCGCATAAATTAAGACAAACCCTATGTTGTATTTTTGTATTTTTGTAGCTTATACTACTTTACAAAAGTATAAAAAAATTGTATATAAATTTCAATTTTATAAAATTGCATAACAGTCTGTTAAAAAAACATATACGTTTTCTCTTAATCCTGCAATACATCTTGTTTACAGGTTGTTTTTGTGCAAGTATGGCACAAGAAACCGACAGTCTGGCTATGAAAAAATCCAATAAATTGAGACGTGCTACCGTCATTAAGGACACTTCTCTTTTGACTTCCCCGAGCGACAGCTTGATTACATCCGATTCCTTACCCGCTGCAAGCCCTAGTTTAAAAATTTCAAATGACGCGGTCAGTTCTCCGGTAGATTATTATGCCAAAGACTCCATTACTTTTGATTTAAAAAATAAAAAATCCTTTTTATACGATGATGTCAAAGTA
>JAQVNO010000110.1 GCA_028703095.1 Bacteroidales bacterium | reverse complement strand
AATGTTAATTCGGAATCGGGAAAGATTGGAGTTGTACATGCTTCTTTTACAATATCTAAAATATCTTTTACGGCATAATCGGGCATGTGAATAGAAATGGTAGCGAAATCTTTATCTATCGTTCTGTCTAGGTATGCTCCCTGAAAATCAATTGCATTGAAAATTTGTGCCCGAGTATGTAAGGTCGCGCCCTCAAACAATGTTTTCAGTGTTGCTAAAGCAACTCCCCCTTTTTTTTGAAAATAACTTCCGGCTCTCAAGCGAATATCTAAGCGTATAACTTTATACGTGTTATTATGCAATACTATCAACGGAATACCATTTTTTAATTGTCGGTATTCTGCATTCACTATTTGTAATTCAGGTAAATAATAAGTGGGCGGTTGTTGTGAACGTATAGAGCTCATGAAATTTATAATTTTTAAATAGTTGCTTTAATGTTTATCAAATAAAAATTGATTGTAAGTTAGATGATTTAAATCTGCTTCTAAAACCAATAAATGCAAAAATAAAGTTTATATAGATATGAATGAACATAAATAAAAAAAAAAAAATTAAATAAATTGATAATGTTACATTTATAACTTTATTATAAAAAAAAACATTTTTTTTTTAACATTTCATTTTTAATAAACCAAATAAATGTATTTTTGCAATGTAAAAGCATAGAAATCACTATATCAAAAAGAAGTGTTTAATAATACTGATAAACAATCTTTTAGATAGGTTATTTTTATATTAATACAGGATGTTCTTTATTTATTCTTTTTTATCACATTTTTGAAATACAATGTATATTGTATGTAAATATTTGTTTATAAATTTGTTGTGAAACATTTTTTTTTAGCGGAGCAAATGGGAAAATGTGGGAAAAAATGGGAAAATATATGCCAAAATTGCAAATTTTAGATAAAAATTATGTTTACATCGGAAGGAACCTATAGCAGCACTCTTGATAATAAAGGCAGATTCCAACTGCCTACGGCGATATTGCGGGATGTCAGCGATAAAATTGAAGGGCGATTTATGATAAACAGAAGCACGGAAAAATGTTTAACGCTGTATCCTATCAATGTTTGGAATGTATACAAAGAAAGATTAAATCGTTTAAATTCCTTTAAACCAACTTATCGTCAAGCCATTCGTTATTTTATGGGAAGTGCAACAGAAGTTAATTTAGATGCAAAAAACAGATTATTAATACCTAAGCCTTTATCACAGTACGCAAGATTAGAAAGAGACTTATTGGTTGTAGGGATGACAACCTTTATTGAAATTTGGGATCCGGAATTGTATGAACAAGAATTAAACAAATTTTCACAAGAAAATCCTGAAATTATTAACGACATTGCTAATCAAATTTTTGGGGATGGAGACTTCTATGAACAATTACCATGAGCCGGTTTTGCTTAGGCAAAGTATTGAAGGATTGAACATACATCCGAATGGAATGTATGTTGATGTTACTTTCGGTTCAGGAGGTCATTCAAGAGCCATTCTCCAGAAATTAGGTCCTAACGGACAACTTATTGCCTTCGATCAAGACGAGGATGCTTTACAAAATACGATTGAAGACAAGAGATTTACATTGACGCAAGCCAATTTTAAAAATTTAAAAAAATTCTTAAAACTCTATCAAATTGAAAAAGTTGACGGAATATTGGCTGATTTAGGAGTGTCTTCCCATCAGTTCGATGATGAAACAAGAGGTTTTAGCATCCGATGGGATGGCTTATTGGATATGCGCATGGACAAACGTAAGCCTTTAAAAGCAACCGATATATTATCTGATTATGAACCCAATGAATTATTACGTATATTTCGTCAGTACGGAGAAGTAGAAAATGCTAAAAAACTAACGATGACTATCGTTAACATACGGGAACAAGTGAAGATAACCTACTCAAAACAATTTATAGAAATAATCAAGGATTGTATTCCTAAACAAAAGGAAAATAAATATTTAGCTCAAGTTTATCAGGCATTGCGCATCGAAGTGAATGAAGAATTGCTTGCCTTGCAAAATCTCTTACAACAGAGTATGGAAGTATTGACTGCAAACGGACGTCTGGTTGTGATTTCCTATCATTCTTTGGAAGATAGAATGGTAAAACACTTTATGAGAAGCGGAAATTTTGAAAATAGAATCGACAAAGATTTCTTTGGAAATCTTTTGACCCCCTTTCATCTAATTTCAAGAAAAGCAATCGTTCCCGATGAAAAAGAATTAACTAAAAACCCAAGAAGCAGAAGTGCAAAATTACGTATAGCAGAGAAAAAATAAAAAATATGGCAAATAGAATAGACCCTTCTTTACATTCTGAAGAACAAGATCCTATTCTTGATCAACCGAAGGTTAAAACACCTCCTAAAAAAAGAATTTCGAAAAAACCGATAAAAAATTCTTTTATAAAAGGAATCAATGTAATTTTCGTAGGCTTTTTCGGAGGAGGTTTTTTAAAATTAATTAATTTCAAAAAGAATTGGCTGTTTATTCTTTATATTGTTTTAATGCTTATTTTTCTTATTTATAATAACTTATCCATTCAATCAAGTAGAAATAAAATTGATAAGCTGAAAGACAATAAAATCAAATTAACAACAGAATACATGAAAATCAAACAAAAGACAAACTATCTCGATGAATTGCAGGGACAACAATTGGCAGAAAAGTTTAAAGAAGAAGGATACGTGGAAAATAAAAGTTTAGAATATAAAATTACCGTAAATAAAGAAGAATAAAGCAGATGAAAAAATTGACCTTATATACTTTCTTAATTTATAGTATCATTTTGATAGTCGGGATTTTTGCTGCTATTCGTATCATTTCATTAGTAGTTAAAAAAGGAACCGCTTACAAAGGTCATTTTGAAACAACAAAACATATAGCAGAAGACCGTTTATATTCATTAAGGTACGAATACAAAACTGGTATTCGCGGCAATATTTATTCCGATGAGAACGACTTAATGCTTTCTACGATATATATTTATGACTTGTATTGGTTCCCTTCGGAAGTGCAAGATTCAGCTAAATTTATGCAAAATATTGACTCATTGATTTCCATATTTAAGGAAATTAATCCTCACACGAGTGTTTCCGATTATAATCAATTGATTAAAGAAACTTATTTGAATTATAGAAAACAATATAAAAAATCTTTTGCCAAAACAAAAAGTGAAGATAAAAACACACAAAAAGAAGGTCGTAATGAGTTGAAATCACTTAAAAACCAATATAAAATTATAAAAATTTCCAGAGCAACCAAAGCCAGCGATTGGGTAACGCAAGACCATTGGGATAAAATATGTTCTTTATTTCCTTCCAAATCAACTTCTCATGGAGGATGTAAAGTGGATAAACGATTAATTCATAACAATGTTTATAAAAATTGTGCATCGGCTACTATTGGAAATTTGAATATCAAAAACAGTTCAAAATATACAGATTCAATCATTTATGATAAAGGTATAGAAGGCTACTATGATGAATTATTAGCAGAAGAAAGACTTGTTTCAAGACGACTGTATGTGAATAAAGTATTGGTACCTCTTCGTGAAAATAGAAAAGTAGCTCCAAAAAACGGAGTAGATCTGATAACAACAATTAATATAGATATTCAAAGAATTACAGAAAATGCATTACAAGATCAATTGGAAAAGATTGAGGCTAGTTGGGGTTGTGCAATAGTTATGGAAGTCAAAACAGGAGAAATTAAAGCCATTTCAAATTTAACTAAAGTAAGAGAAGGTTTTTACGAAGAAACTATTGACCATGCTATTACTGAATCCTACGAGCCGGGATCAACCTTTAAATTAATTACCTTGCTTGCCGCTTTGGAATCCGGAAAAATCGATACTTCCAGCATGGTTAAATGTGAAGAAAACAGAAGGTTCACCTTAAAACGTGCTTTTGAAATATCTGATAATGATGGCTTATACAACGCAGCTAAAATTGCTTATTCAAATTTATATGATTTTTATAAAGCAATTTTGGATATGTCTTTACAAAAAGATTTAAATCTGGAGGTTACAAGAGCACAAATACCGGTTCTTATCAGCAGAACACAAAGAGAAATTGATTTTGTGAATGTTACACATGGATATAGTATCAAACTTCCTCCTATTTATATGTTGGCTTATTTTAATGCCATTGCCAATAACGGAAAATATATTCAACCTATTTTAGTTAAAAAATTCCGTTATCCTAACAATAGAACCAAAGAGAAATTGGCAGCCGTCATTAATCCACGTATTTGTTCACGATCAACCATCGCCAAAGTACAGACATGCCTCGAAAGTGTAGTAACACACGGAACCGGTATAAGAGCAAGGGATGAAAATTACAAAAATGCATTACGGGATACGACTATCAAGGCAAGACCCTTGATAGCAGGAAAAACAGGAACTGCTTTTATCTTCGATGATAAAGAAAGAAAATATTCAAAAGAAATTAAAAATGCTTCTTTTGTCGGTTATTTTCCAAGTGAAATGCCAAAATATACATGCTTGGTTTTTATCTCAGGAACAGGATATGATGGCGGTTATGTTGCTGCCCCTGTATGCAAAGAGATAGCAGAAAAAATTATTAATCGTGACAATGAAATAGCCTGGAGTCAGACTTACAAGGGAATTATGGCAAATGCTCCTACTGCCCGTTTCGGTTATGCCGACGATTTTATTACGGTTTTAAAGGAATTAGGATATAGTATCGATAAGCCTAAAAAAACAGAATGGGTAGAAATCAAACAATTAGAAAAAGGAGGAGATTTAATATTCAATAGGAAAAATATAAAGAAAGAATATTTAGCAAATCAACTTCGGGGTGCCAACGCTAAAGATGCTGTGCATTTACTTGAAAAAAATGGCTATGCCGTTCAATTAAAAGGAATTGGAAAAGTTTACACAGTTACTTTTTCTGAAAATATTGCTATAATAGAATTGAAAAATTAATAAATTTAAGTGTATACATGAAAAAATGTGAAGAATTAGTATCGGACTTGAATATAAAAAACACCATTGGGACATTGTCGCGTAATGTAACTTCCCTATGTTTTGATTCAAGACAAGTAGTTCAACAAAGCATGTATATTGCTCAAAAAGGAACACAAGTAGATGGGCATAGCTTCATTCCAATGGCTATTGAAAAAGGAGCTTGTTGTATTATATTGGAAGATATGCCAAAAGAAATCAAGAAAGATATTACATATATACAAGTAGACAATTCTTCGTTTGCGTTGGGTCATATAGCATCTGCATTTTATGATTATCCTTCAAAAAAACTAAAATTAATTGGCATTACCGGAACTAACGGAAAAACAACAACAGTAACATTGCTGCATACTTTATTAACAAACTTAGGATATAAAGTAGGCTTATTGAGCACTATAGAAAATAAAATTAAGGATAAAATTATACCTTCTTCCCATACCACTCCCGATGCAATACGTATCAATGAACTGCTGTCCAAAATGTGTGACAATGGATGCGAATATTGTTTTATGGAAGTCAGTTCACATGCTATCGTACAAGATCGTATCGCCGGCTTGTCGTTTGTAGGAGCTATATTCAGCAATTTAACACACGATCATTTGGATTATCATAAAACGTTCCAAGAATATTTAAAAGCCAAAAAACAGTTTTTCGATCATTTATCTCCCAAAGCATTTGCATTGAGTAACATGGATGATGCCAACGGAAAAGTGATGCTGCAAAACACCAAAGCCTCAAAATATTACTATAGTTTATTAAATGGCACTGCTGATTTTAAAGCAAATATTATTGACTATAACTTCAACGGCATGCAACTTCATATGGATGGAAAAGAAGTTTGGGTAAAATTATCAGGCACTTTTAATGCATATAATCTCTTGGTAATCTATGCTACCGCTAAATTATTGGGAATGGATACAATGGAAACGCTGTATAAGATAAGTGCTTTAAATCCTGCTGAAGGCAGATTCTCTACCTATCAAGGTAAAAACAATATTGTGGCTATCGTCGATTATGCACATACCCCCGATGCTTTACAAAATGTATTAAAAACAATAAAAAAAATTAAATCTCTCAAACAACACATTATCACAGTAATTGGGTGCGGTGGAAACAGAGATAAAAACAAACGCCCTGTAATGGCAAAAATCGGATATGATTTCAGCGATACGCTTATTCTTACTTCTGATAATCCGAGAAATGAAAATCCGGAAGAAATTTTACAGGATATGTTAAAAGGAATTGCAAACGAAAACAATGATAAAGTATTTGTGAATGTTGATAGGGAGCAAGCTATCAAACTATCAATTAGCATAGCTAAACCGGATGATATCATTTTAATTGCAGGCAAAGGTCATGAAAAGTACCAAGAAATACAAGGCATAAAACATCATTTCGATGATGTCGAAATTGCAAAAAAATATTTATTAATAACTTAAAACATGTGTTATGTTATATAATTTCTTTCATTGGATTGATAAAACATTTGATTTCCCCGGAGCAGGAGTATTTCAATATATTTCGTTCCGCATGGCAATGGCTACCCTATTGTCTTTGTTTCTATCCATGATAATCGGAAAATATGTCATTCGTTTTTTACAAAAAAAACAAATTGGTGAAAGCATCCGCAACCTGGGTCTTGCAGGTCAGATGGAGAAAAAAGGAACTCCTACTATGGGTGGTATCATTATATTATCCAGTATTTTAATTTCAGTTCTTCTTTTTAACAACCTGAAAAATATTTACATCCTTATCATGATATTTACAACAGTCTGGTTAGGAATATTAGGATTTATGGATGACTATATTAAAGTTTTTAAAAAAAACAAACAAGGGATGTCCTCAAAAATGAAGTTAATAGGACAATCCATATTAGGGCTTATCGTTGCATTGGTTTTATTTTTTCATCCCGATGTTGTTATAAAAGAAAAGAATGAAACGTCTTCTTACGTACAAAAAGAATCCGTTTTTCAAGTTGAAAATAATTCAACACAAGGAGTTAGCACTTATGAAACGATAGAATCGGTTAAATCTACAAAAACTACGATTCCCTTTCTTAAAAACAATGAATTTAATTACGCATTATTATTAAAATGGATGGGAGATGGTTATGAAAAATGGGCATGGATTATT
>JAQVNO010000109.1 GCA_028703095.1 Bacteroidales bacterium | reverse complement strand
GTTTCAAAAACGATGGAAGCCTTTTCTAAAAACTCAGATTTCCATTTACTTATTATTGTTGGATGGATTTCATACTTCTGAGCTATTTCACTTAAAGTGTTCCGCTCTTTTAATAATTCTAACACAAATTTGTCTTAAAAACTGATGTAAACTTTCTTCTTGATTTTTTCATATTTTGACAGATTTTAACGTTTATTTTACGATGTTTTTTTTGTTAAGGTTACTGTCCTATTTTTTTAAACCACTTTATATTACTATTATAAATTAATTTATGAAAATCAAGTAATATTAGATTTTGTAGATAAATATTATAAAGAGGAAATAGAGGAAAATATAAAAATGTCAATATCAAATATTATATGTTATGATATTAATGATAAACAAATTCCTTTAGATGAATCATATATAAATAAACTTAAAAATGAACATATAGCTTATTTTATTATTGATAAAAAAAATAAAAAAGATAAAAGAATTAAAGAAATAAAAAAAGAATTGAATAATATAAATAATGAATTATCTAGTTACATATACAATAAAAATATAATTGTAAACTGGTTATTAAAAAACAACATAATTAGTAATGAATCAATAGCTGGTTATATTGCTAGCGCAGTTACTAATGACGATTTAAGCGGTAGTGGTAATGCAAGCGAAACGGATTAAATAAAATTAAATATACTATTTTTCGTCCCTATTTCGTCCCGACTAATTTCATAACACATGTATATTAAAGGAATAAACGTAGTTAAAAAAACGTGTTCGAGCCCCTGCGAGACACAAAGGGTTAGTGTACTCCCGATGACGTAATGTCGCGGGAGTTTTTTTTATATGATTTAACCGCAAAGGACGCAAAGAGTTCCGCCCACAGATTTCCACGAATTAAAAAGAATGATATATATAATGTATACGAAAAGCAATTCTTAATTTTTACCGGAATATTTTTCTTTTTTTCTTTGCTCGTATAGGATTCTTCCCTCATCCAGTAGTCCATTAGGCATAACTGCATCTTTGGAAAAAAAAGAAAAAATACCATAATACAGTTCCTTGTTTGCTTTGTAGTATTTTCCTTTATAATAATATTGTCCATTGGCTCTGAAATAGATTTTTATTATCCTTCCATTGCAAAAAAACAATTTAACGCAGGCAATGCAATCTTTTCCTCTCCAAGAGGGGCGATAACGTTTATAGGGAATTGTATCTTGAGACATTAATAATGCTTTACATGCTTTATAATCGTAAAATAAATCATAAAGATTATTATCTTTTAATACTAAATGATAATCAGACTGTCTTTTTAACGTTTTAATTGTTATCGGGATGTGAGTGCGTAAATTCCAACTTACCCCGTAAATTTCCACTTTTTTCACAGTGAGGCATTGTGCAAAAGCTCCTATCGTTGAAAATAATAAAATTACTATAAAATTTTTTTTCATGATTGTTAAGGTGCTTTAGGTAATCTGTGCAAATTATTTTTTGCAAAAGTATCATTTTATTTGTTTCGAAGAAAAAATGTATATATCACTCTTAGGAGGATATTTCGTACATTTATCATTATATATTACATAAATGATTGTATGACGCAGATTCCCATTTGTATTTCGATAATAGTATTTTTCAACATTGTTCTCTTTTTCATTGTAATTTTAATATTAATTGAACATCTTTATAAAAAAATTGTAATAGTAAAATATATAAGCTTTCTTATAAATTAATAAGTGTTTAGTATGAAAAATAAATATAAAATCGGGTTGGTACTAAGTGGAGGTGGTGCTAAAGGTTTTGCTCAGTTGGGGCTTTTACAAGCCATGGATGAAAAAGGATTGAAACCGGAAATTATTACCGGATCGAGTGTAGGTGCAATGGTGGGAGCATTGTATGCTGATGGATATACGCCTAAAGAAATGTTGGCAATGTTTAAAAACAATTCTTTTTTGGATTTAGTCTCTCCCAAAATCAATACTACCAGTTTACTTAAAACAGATAACTTACAAAAAAAACTGAAAAGTGCTTTGAGAGCCAAAACATTTGAAGACCTAAGCATTCCTTTAATTATTTCAGCCTCCAATATCACTAATGGTGAAGTGGTTTATTTTAAATCGGGTCAGTTATTAGATAAAATTATCGCTTCCGCAAGTATTCCTATCTTATTCAATCCTATCTTAATTGATGGGGAATATTTTGTGGATGGCGGGTTGTTTGATAATTTTCCGGTCGAACAAATACGTGAAGATTGTCAATACGTAATCGGGTTTCATCTACATCCTTTTAAAAGACAAGATAAAATTAAATCCTTGAAACAGAACATTGAACGTACTTTTACCCTTGTTTATGAGTCGCATGGTTGGAAAAAAGCTAAATTATGCGATATCTATATTGAACCCAAAGAATTAAACGATTATTCGATTTTTGATGTTCGTAAAGGAAATGCTATGTTTAAATTAGGATATGAAAAGTCTTTAGCCTTGCTGAATGAAGCAGATTATTTGTACCAATAATCATAGATAAATAATTTATATTCTAATTTTCATTTATTTTTGGTTTGTTAGATAATATTTTGTATTTTTGCTTGCAATTTTATTGCAGAAAAAAGGTTATATAAACATCTTAATTAGTATCAGAGTATGTGTATAGTAAGAAATCTTTTCAAATATAGTTTTCTCTTATATTTTCTTACTTTTGGGATTGTTTCTCAAGCTCAAATAAGTCAAGGGGGGATTCCGTATAGTTTTCAACATGAAGTATTAAAAGATAATGTGCCGGTTCAACACTTGCCTTTTGTTGATAATCAAACCTTATTAACCGAAGAAACGGCTCAAATCTCAAGAGAAACCTTTGTTTTTGGAAAAGAGTTTGAAGTGGATTACAATTTATTAAATGCAGGGGTATGGACAGACCTTGCCAATGGCGATCGTTTGTGGCGTTTAGGGATATCTTCCGAAAATGCGTATTCTCTAAACTTAATTTTCAATAAATTTTATTTGCCCGAAACAGCAGAATTATTCATTTATACCAAGGATAAAAGCTATGTATTGGGGGCTTTTACTGCCAAAAACAATATTCCTGAACGTGTGTTTTCAACGACTTTATTGCCGGGAGATGAAATAGTGATTGAATATTATGAACCTAAAGAAGTAAAAGGGCAAGGGCTTATTCATCTTTCAACAATTGTTCATGGGTATAAAGATTTTTTCTTTAAAGGAGGGGTGTATGGTAGTTCGGGCTCATGCAATATTAATATTAATTGTGAAGAAGGAAATAATTATCAAACAGTTAAAAGAGCCGTTGCTCTTATTTTGAACGGCTCCTATGCCCATTGCTCCGGTACATTGATAAATAATACCAATAATGACGGCACCCCGTATTTTATTACGGCAAGGCATTGCTTAAATAATAAAAGTCCTTTAAATTTTGTTTTTATCTTTGGCTACGAAACAGCCAATTGTAATGGTACTAATGGGAGTAGCGGACATTCTATCAATGCTGCAACATTGGTTGCCGATGGAACTAACTCAGATTTTGCTTTATTGAAATTAAGTTCAGCTCCTCCTCTTTCGTATAATCCGTATTATGTCGGTTGGAATCGCTTGAATGTGCCTTCTATTTTTACAGCTTGTATTCATCACCCGTCCGGGGATTATAAAAAAATATCTATTTGTACGACTACCTTGGAAAGCAGCAGTTACAACGAATATCCAACCAATACGCATTGGGAAGTTCCTTCCTGGTCCAAAGGTACCACTGAAGGCGGCTCTTCAGGAGCTGCTATCTTCAATCAACACCTGCAATTTGTCGGACAATTGGAAGGTGGTACTGCCAGTTGTTCAAATCCTTTGGGATATGATTTGTTTGGCAAACTTTCATACTCATGGTTGAATGAAAATAACACTTCTGCCTCCAAACGACTGAAAGATTGGTTAGACCCTTTGAATACAAATGTGGACTATGTGGATGGATATGATCCTTGTTTGCCTTCGTATACTATTGATGCCGCTCTTCAAAACATCAATTATCCTACATCGTCGGTTTGTCAATACATCGTAGAACCCAAAATAACATTGTTTAACAATGGCTCAGATACCTTAACCGAAGTAAAGGTGTATTATCAAATAAATCAAAATGTACCCGAGCTTTACGAGTGGGCAGGACTTATAACCTTTAGCCAAAGTGAGCAACTGACATTACCCGGATTGGATATAGAAGATGGAAATTACAATTTAAAAATATGGGTCTCAAATCCCAATCAATCAACGGATGAAAATCCCGATAATGATACTCTTTCTGTCGATTTTATCTACAATAAAGGAATTTCTTTTTCGTGGGATATTAAAACCGATATCTTGCCTGAACAAACGACTTGGGTGCTAAAAACAGACGAAGGCAATGTTATCGCTCAGAATCCTTCCGAATTAATGGGATTGTCTTTTTATGTAGATACTTTTTGTTTGGATACCGGTTGTTATGATTTTGTAATTTACGATAGTAATGGAGATGGCTTAAATGGCAATGGTGGTTATGGACAAGGGTATTGTTATGTTTCTTTAAACAACCAAATTATTATGAGTAGCATACAATTTGAATACAAAGACAGCATTCGTTTTTGCATAGACGAATCAACTTCTATTCAAACGATGAAGCAAACACCCGCCTCTCCGAAGGTGAAATTATTCCCTAATCCTTCCAACAATACAACACATATATCGTTAACAAATGTAAATGATAATGAAACTTATAAAGCAAGGATGTATACTATCGAAGGTAAATTTGTTAAAGAAATCACGCTTGTTCATGGAGATAACAGCCTGGATGTTTCAAATCTGCATAACGGGATATATATCATTAGAATACAAAACAACACTTACACCTCAACACATAAACTAATCATTCAAAAGTAAAGACTACATGTATTATTCTCAAAAACATTTTCTGATAGTTTTCATAATAATTTTCAATGTATTGTTTGCTTTTTCATTGCAGGCAATTGCGCAGGAAGTAAAATCATCTACCAATAAAACAGCCATCAAGTATTATAGAAAAGGCGAAAAAGCGATGGGGAAGCGTGATTTTGAAAGTGTATTGAAATATGCTGAAAAAGCAATTAAAATAGATGAGAATTTTACCGAAGCCTATATTATGATAGCTGAAGTTTACTCTTTTGCAAGAAATTGTGAGAAATCCTGTGCTTATTTTGAAAAAGCCTTACAAGTAGATCCTGATTTTTCCTACAGAATTTATTATTTTGCTGCCAATGAATACATGCGTTGCGGTTATGTGGAACAAGCCGTAGCGCGTTTTGATGAATATTTCGCTCGTATGGCTCTTGAAAAGAAAGAAATAGCTCCTGCTATACGTAAAAACTATGAATTATGCTTGTTTCGGTGGCAACTGATGAAAGATTCACTCGACATAAGTCCTCAAAATATGGGATCGGCTATTAATTCCGAATATTACGAATATCTTCCCAGTTTAACCTTAGATGAATCGCGTATCGTTTTTACCCTTCGACGCCCCAGAGACAAATATACGAATTGTGCAGATTGTACCGTGGAAGAAGATATGTATTTTAGCAATAATGTTGATAATGTATGGCAAGCAAGAGAACCGTTTTCACTCATAAACACACATTTTAACGAAGGAGGTCAATCCATTTCCCCTGACGGGAAATACTTGATATTTACCGCATGTGAGAGAGATGAGGGTTATGGAAGTTGCGATTTGTATTGGTCTAAACGTATCGGAAACTCTTGGACAAAGCCCAGAAATTTCGGTCATCCTGTTAATACGGAATATTGGGAATCTCAACCCAGTTTTTCAGTGGATGGAAAAACTATCTATTTTGTTTCGGGAAGACCCGGAAACATTGGCGGAATGGATATTTGGTCTACCACTATGATTGCGGAAGGCGTATTCAGTCAACCTGTAAATTTAGGGACTACTATCAATACGAAAGGCGACGAAGATTCACCTTTTATGCACCCTAATGGTCTTACCTTATATTTTACTTCCGACGGGCATAAAGGAATGGGAGGGAAAGATATTTTTTATGCTACCTTAAAACCGGATCAAACATGGGGAGACCCCATTAACTTCGGTTATCCCATTAATACCATTGATGATGAATTGAGTTTGTTTGTCAATGCAAAAGGGGATAAAGCTTTTTTCTCTTCCGATAGACCGGGCGGATACGGGAATGTAGACTTATACTGGTTTGAATTACCCGAAGCTATCAAACCGCAATCGGTTACCTATATGAAAGGGCGTATCTTTGATGCAAAAGACAAAACACCTTTGGAAGCTGCTTTTAAAGTTGTTGATTTGCAGACAGGATTAAGCATGGTCGCTTCTACTTCCGATGCTAAAACCGGAGAATTCTTAATTTGTATCCCTACCAACAGTATGTATGCACTCTATGCTGAACGGGCTAATTATCTGTTTTATTCCGAAAACTTTCAACTCGAAGAAAAAGATGATCCCGAACCCTATGTGAAAGATATATATCTGAAAAGAATAGAGATGGGAGAAAGTATTGTTTTACATAATATTTTCTTTGATACCGATAAATGGGAACTAAAGCCTGAATCAGAAGTAGAATTGCATAATCTCTTGATTTTATTGAAAAATAATCATAAAATGCAGGTTGAAATAGGAGGGCATACGGATAATATCGGCACGAGAGAGTATAATATGCTCCTGTCGAATAACAGAGCCAAAGCGGTATTTGATTATTTGATTCGTAATGGAATAGATGCAAAACGCCTGAAGTATAAAGGATATGGCTTTGATAATCCCATTAGTACAAACGATACCGAAGCCGGTAGAGCGTTAAACCGTAGAACCGAGTTTACAATTATAGGATTTTAAATCTTACATTTCTGCTTTTATTCTTTCAGAAAGCGTTTAGTTACTGTGCCGTTTTTAGTTTCGATTTTCAAGAAATAGATGCCTTTACATAAATCAGTAACATCTAACACCGTACTCATTTCATTAATAGTATATCTACGAATTTCCTTTCCTATTACATCATAATAAGATGGTTTAGGTAATTAGGACAAGTTTATATCTTTTTATAAAAATATTTTTTTTTTCAAATGTAAACATATTTTTATTATAAATCAAATTACAAAAAAATCAATAAGT
>JAQVNO010000108.1 GCA_028703095.1 Bacteroidales bacterium | reverse complement strand
CATTGTTTTAGGGGGGGGCTTACTTTTTATAATATCAAAAAAACAAAAATATCACAATTGACATTCAATGCATTAAAATTAAATTTAACTATTTTTAAATTTTTATCGGACAATAATGATTTTATTTTTAAAATTTCCGTTAAGTATAAAAATAATATATATCTTTGCAGTAGAATTTATGTAGAGCATAAAAAATGTTAAGATGCAAGAATTAAAGATATTAAGTTTAGAGCTTGAAAGTAAAACCTTGCAATTAATTGAAAAACATAAGGAATTAAGAATTAAAAATAAAGAATATAAAAGAAAAAATAAAGAACTGCGTCAAACAATAGAGAAATTAGAAATTAAAATAAAAGAACAAGCAGAACAGATAGTTAAACTCAAAATTTCAGGAATGTGTAACGATAAGTCCCCTAATACGGATGTAAAACTGAAAATAAATGAGATGGTGCGGGAAATTGATAAATGTATCTGTTTGTTAAACGAATAAAAAATGGAAAAGGAAAGGAAATCTATCACATTATATATTGCGCAACAGCCTTTTAAATTGTCGGCAACGAGCGAACAAGAAGAATTATACCGTAAAGTCGAACAAAGAATAGCTCAATATATAAAATCCTTAGCAGAAAAACAAATTACAGATAGATTTACTCAAATGGGTTATGCTTTAATAAATTTTGCAGTTAAAGAAACATATTTAACAGACAAACAAAAATATATTGACACAGACTTGAAAAATAATTTAAAAAATTTACAAAATGTTTTGCATAACGTCCTAAACGAAATGGAAAACGAAGAGTAAATAAGTTCTTTGAAATAACTAATTAACTAACAGTATAGATTTGTCCCGCACAAAGTCAGATTCGTTTGTTAAACTCAACAGTAACAAATTAAATGAGTGTCTCAAGATTATTAAAGTGATTGGTTTCCAATCGGGTACTTGAGGAGTCTTGGCGCTCATAAGCTTATTAACACAGGAGTTTAATTAAGCCTAAAATGATTTTATGCGGGACTTTTTTTATATAAATAACTAATAAATAAAATTTTAACATATTATGACATATTATATCATTACAGCGATTATTGGTTTGGGATTGGGTGTTTTTTTGGCGTATAATATCCTAAAAAAAACAACTTCCAAAAAGAATGAAAAAATCTTAAAGGAAGCTCAAGAAGAAGCAGAACTGATAAAAAAAGAAAGAATTCTGCAAGCCAAAGAAAAATTTTTACAATTAAAAACAGAACATGAAAAAATAATTAACGAAAAAAACAGAGAAATTGCAAATGTTGAAAATCGTATAAAACAGAAAGAAAACAGTATTTCGCAACGACAAGAAGCATTGCAACGAAAACAAAACGAAGTTAGCCAACAACAACAACTTATTAACCAACAACTGGAAATATGTGGAAAAAAACAAGGCGATTTAGACAAACTTCAAAAACAACAATGTGATAAACTGGAAGCAATTTCCGGTTTGTCGAAAGATGAAGCTAAAAAAGAACTTATCGAATTACTAAAAGATGAAGCAAAATCAGACGTGGCTATGATGATGAAAGACATCGTTGAAGAAGCTAAGTCAAATGCAAATCTCGAAGCAAAGAAAATATTAATAAAAACCATTCAACGTACTGCCGTAGAAAATACACACGAAAACACAGTATCGGTTTTTAATATTGACAGTGAAGAAGTAAAAGGACGTATCATTGGCAGAGAAGGAAGAAATATACGGGCATTGGAAGCCTTAACAGGCGTTGAAATTATCATTGACGACTCTCCGGATGCCATCATCCTTTCCAGCTTTGACCCGGTACGTAGGGAAGTAGCTCGTTTATCATTGAATAAACTCGTTACTGATGGTCGTATACATCCCGCTCGTATCGAAGAAGTGGTTTCTAAAACCAAACGACAAATAGAACAGGAAATCATTGAAATAGGAAAACGTACTACCGTCGATTTGGGCATACACGGTATGCATCACGAGTTGATTCGTTTGGTAGGGAAAATGCGGTATCGCTCTTCTTACGGTCAAAATCTATTGCAACACTCTAAAGAAGTTGCCAACCTTTGCGCTACGATGGCAGCAGAATTGGGATTAAATGCTAAATTGGCAAAACGTGCCGGCTTGTTACACGATATTGGAAAAGTTCCCGATAACGAACCTGATACTCCTCATGCACAATTGGGAGCTTCTTTAGCGGAAAAATTTAAAGAGAAACCGGAAATTATAAATGCTATTGCTGCTCACCATGACGAAACCGAAATGCTCTATTTAATAACTCCTATTGTTCAAATTTGTGATGCCATTTCCGGTGCCCGTCCCGGTGCCCGCCGTGAAGTGGTTGAAGCTTATATCAAACGTTTGAAAGATCTCGAAGAACTTGCCCTCGCTTACGATGGCGTAGTGAAAACTTATGCTATCCAAGCCGGTAGAGAATTACGCGTTATTGTAGGCGCCGATAAACTAAATGATGACCAAACCGCTCAACTTTCATTGGACTTATCCAAGAAAATTCAAAATGAAATGACCTACCCGGGGCAAATTAAAATTACCGTTGTCCGGGAAACAAGAGCCGTAAATTTTGCAAAATAAATGATGCGGATACATAAGCAAGCCGATATATTCCATGATTGATATATCGGCTTTTTTATTTTTTGAAAATATTTACATTAGGAATTGAGCACATCCAAAGGTTTGAATATCAAACCCAAAATTATTGACGCAATAATTGAATTTATTGACGCAATAATTAATTTTATTGACGCAATAATTTTCAGTATTGACGCAATAATTTTTCATGGGGTTGAGGTAGGCTTGTTTTTCTTTTTATATTTTATCCATATGAAAGACTACCAATTATTATAAGTAATATTGCTAAAATAATTGCTATTCTTTTAGAGTAAATAGCAATTAAATAAATCTTAAAATATTCCTTTTTTTTAATATTGTTATCATCAAGTTTTTGTATATAATTTTTAAAAATATTAAATGATAGTAATATATCATGTAATTTTCCTATTTTATTTTCCTTTATAATTGACAAAATTATAAAAAAAACAATATTATTTAAAAGAATATCAAGAAAAAGAATTATAAATAAACTTACAAATATATATTTCATGTTTAGTTATATTAATTACTTTTAGCTTTTATTCATAGAATTCAGCACCAACCATTTCTATTCAAATTTACCTTGTCGTATTAATTCATCTATATTGTAGGTTGTAATCTTGATTGTATCATCATATCCACGAAGTCCACCATCTGGCAATTCTTCAACACCACGAATACTTTTATACACATCAATAAATTGATTATTTATTTTATATAACATCATTTCTCCATCATCATAAACACCAATTAATTTTCTAAAATTAACAGAATCTGTTATATAAGAAGTATAGCTATTGCCAGCATACACACCTCCCATATAAATCTGAAATGTTTCTTCATATATACCTTCTTTTACCTGAAATGTTGCAATATAATTATCTTTTGAATATTTATTGGTACAATTATATAGAAAAAGTAATATTATTAAACATATTACAACAAAACCTATTTTTCTTTGATATGTTATCATATTACTTTTAGTTTTTATCCATAGAATTCATTACCAACTTATATTATAAATCTTATTAACAATAATTTCCCCTTTCCTATATTTTCTTTTTGAAGTTAATAATCCGTCAGGGGAATAATATTTCCAAACACCAACTTCTTTTCCGTTACAATAGTTACCTGTTGTTCTTATATTTCCATTTTCATAATATTCAGTATATCGTCCTACGACCAAATTATTATTATAAGACATTATTGTAATAATTCCATTTGTGTCATTTTTCATAATCCATAATCCATATTTTTTATTATCAGTTACCTGATTAATTTTATGTGTTAAGTGTAAACAAGTATTACAAGAGCAACAAAATAATCCTATTCCAACTAAAACTAATTTAATATAATACATCATTGTTTTTTTATCAAATTAAAGCCAGGTTTTTGTTTTTGCAAAAATATACTTTTATTTGTTTCATCAGAAAACAAAATATAAATGGTAACAATAGGAATACCATCTTTAGAAGTTGTATTTACTACGTCCCAAGCCTGTTAAAATGGTCTGCCTGTCTCCTTCGACTGAGATTGCAATCTCATTTCAACGAGCATGGGAGCTCCTTGCAACGAGTCCTCAATCTCCGATGAAAAAGATAGGCACGGCGTTTTTATGAACATGGGAAGCGCTTACAACAAACTCGTGAACCGAGAGAGAAAGGGGAAAAAGTCGCGTGTGCCGTAACTCATAAGCTGTCGGTTTTTTAGTCCTAAAAAAACCACATACCTATATTTACTCAACTGTGTAATTAGGTTTACTCAATTGCGTAAGTCTGCTTACTCAACTGAGTAACTAAGCTTACGTAATATCGTAACTGTTTTTCCACCTTTTTTAACAAAAAATGCTCTTTTTTTATAAGAAAAATCATTAGGTCAAATACATTGCACATTAAACGGGTGAATGTAAATCACCCGCTTACCTAAATATTTTAATAATAATCTTATTAATTCTGGAAATTTGTGGGCAAAAAAATAATCCGTTGCATCAGCGTCATCCGCGTGCCATTCCCTTGTAATTTTCTCGGCACTCGGCATACGGCACTCGCGGCAAAAAAATCTTTTGCAATTACGCTTTGTTGTGAATATGAACATCCATTTGTGGGAACGGAATGTTGAGTCCTTCTTTGTTGAAGGCTTCGTATATTTTTTTATTCATATCGAAAAATACCGACCAATAATCACTTGCTTGAACCCAAGCTCTTACAACAAAATTCACGGAATTATCGCCTAATTCGGAAAGTGCTATAAAGACTTCCGGATCTTTTAAGATGCGGCTGTCTTCATTACAAATTTTCTGCATTAGTTGTTCTGCTTTGGATGAATTATCGCCGTACGCAATACCGAATTTCCAATCTACTCTTCTTTTTTCTTCCGTCGAATAATTGGTCATAGAAGAAGTCGATAACCCGCCGTTAGGAATAATAATAGTTTTGTTATCGGGAGTTTTTAAGATGGTATTAAAAATTTGTATTTCACTAACAGTACCGGCATAGCCTTGTGCTTCAATGTAATCGCCAACCTTATAGGGTTTAAAAATAAGTAAAATCACTCCACCGGCAAAATTTTGTAATGTTCCCGATAATGCCATACCTACAGCTAAACCGGCAGCCCCTAATATGGCAATGAAAGAAGTCATCTCAATGCCTATCATGCCCATCACACTGATAACCAATAAAACTTTTAAAAGAATGTTAAGAAAGCTTTTAAGAAAACTTTTTAAGGAAGCATCTGTTTTTTTGTTTTCAAGCATTTTGTTAATTGCTTTTAAAACAACTTTTATAAGCCAACTTCCAATAAACCATACAATAATAGCTCCTAAAAGCTTAGGGCCGTATTCAATGCCAACGCTCGTAACCTGTGATAAAATTTCTTCAGTATTCATACGTCTTTTATTTTTAAATTAGTACAATATATTAAATGCAAAATTAGAAAATAATTTAATCTTTTACATAAATATTTACATTTATTATGAATAGTTAACGAATAAAATCTCTATCATTCTATCATTTATTTATTTAGGAGTAGAAAAAAGAAATAGAAAATGGGTGTTTGAGTTTATGCCTATCTTAATTTTTCTAGACGGATACCTGATAATAACATATAAAAAAGTAACAAGTCCACATATTCATGTTTAAAAAAAAATCAAATTATCGTTTCTGTTACTGAATAATTTCTTATTTTTGCGAAATAATTGAGATTATATGAAAAAGTGTATGGATAAGATACATGAATTAGATAGGATAGTCGACGATAAAAATAACCAAGAGATAGAGCAAGCTTTGGCAGCTTATTTAATCGAAAACAAGCGCACACTAACTTGTGCCGAGAGTTGTACAGGCGGTTATTTATCTCATTTACTTACTTCATTAGCGGGGAGTTCTGCCTATTTCGAAGGAAGTATTGTTGCTTATTCTGATGAAATAAAAAACGGGATATTGCATGTTCCCCACGAGATTTTGTTAAAGGATGGTGCCGTAAGCGAAGCGTGTGTGGTTGAAATGGCACAAAATGTAAGAAAATTATTTCAAACCGATTATGCCATTGCCGTTTCCGGCATTGCCGGACCGGGAGGAGCAACAAGCCAAAAACCGGTAGGAACAGTATGGGTAGCTTTCGCCATCAATAATCAAGTGATTACATATTTATTTCAGTTCGGTAATGCCGAACGAAATGTAATAATACGTAAAACGGCCATTTATGCTTTACACCTCCTTTTAATTTCATTGATAAACACCAAACACTAAGCCTATGAAAACAATGAATCCTTTTTGGAAACACCCTTTACTTATACATACGCTACTAGGAATTTTATGTGTCATAGGAATGAATACCCAAGCGCAGGTTCGCGTTACAAAAAATACGGAAACACAGCAACTAACACGTATTCTTTTTATTTACGATGCTTCCAACAGCATGTGGGGTGATTGGCAAAGCGATAAAAAAGTAAATATAGCCGGACGTTTATTATCGAGAATGATAGATAGCCTGGCAGCTTATGCAAATACAGAATTGGCATTACGTGTTTACGGTCATCAGAAAGAATACCGTTTGTACGATTGCACCGACACCAAATTAGAAATTCCTTTTGCCCCTAACAATCATTTAAAAATAAAACAAAAACTCAAGACCATTTATCCCAAAGGGACTACTCCCATTGCCCGTTCGCTCGAGGCTGCCGGTAATGATTTTCCTGATTGTCCGAACTGTCGAAATATCATTATATTAATAACCGATGGCATCGAGGAATGTGACGGCGACCCTTGTGCTATTTCTCAAGAATTGCAAAAAAAAGGAATTATTTTAAAACCCTTTATCATCGGCATCGGCATGAATTTTAAAAATGCCTTTGATTGTGTCGGAACGTATATCGATGCTAGCAGTGAAGAAGAATTCGGTACCGCTTTGGAAGTAGTAATAGATCAAATCTTTTTTTCTACCAGTTGTCAGGTTAGTTTATTAGATATAAAAGAATTGCCAACGGAGAGTAATGTAAACATGACATTTTACGACAGCTATACCGGAAAAGAAACAGAGGAATACTTTTCTGGCGCAGTCTGACTCAATGGCTTGGCGGGATGGGGATCATTGTTTTTCTGGTTGCCCTACTTTCCCACCTAGGGGTAG
>JAQVNO010000020.1 GCA_028703095.1 Bacteroidales bacterium | reverse complement strand
TAATGTTACACTTGTATGTTAACCCAAGCTATACATTTTATGATACCATACGTTTATGTGATATTGATTTACCTTTAACATATGCTGATACCACATTTCTATCCGGAGCTCAAAGTGGCGACTATACTTTCGCGTATACATTGGCAACCGGTTGTGACAGTATCATACATTTGAATTTAACAATTAATCCAACCTATACTCAAACTGATACCATAAGCATTTGCAATAACGATTTACCTCTTATGTATGGGGATAGTTTATTCCCAATAGGAACTGTCAGCGGCACTTATCCTATTCATTTTACATTACCGACTACATGTGACAGTTTAATTATACTAACACTTATTGTAAATCAAGCGTACAGCATTTATGACACCTTAACAGTTTGTAACAGCGATATTCCATATAGTTACGGAGATTCCACATTATATACTGCCGGTAATTACATCATTGATTTCACTTCTACAAAAGGATGTGACAGCACCGTTTATTTAAAATTCAATGTATTCAATTGCAATAGTACAGATATTGTAGACATTTGCTCTACAGACTTACCGTATGCTTATGGAGATAGCATTTTTACATCGGGAGGAATCTATCAAGTTGTATTTAAAGCATATACCGGTTTAGATAGCATAGTTGCTCTAACTCTTCGCGTTCATTCAATTTATAATCAATATGATACTATAAGTGTATGTAATAATGAATTCCCATTTGCTTATGGTGACAGTAGTATTTTAATTCCGGGAAATCATTTCATACAATTCACTTCAATTTGGGGATGTGACAGTAATGTATATTTAACCGTCTATAATACTCCTAGTTATGAATTTTATGACACGATTAGTATTTGCGACAATGAATTACCCTATACTTATGCCGATAGCCTATTGCCAAATAGTGGCAATTACAGTTTTGCATTCAAATCTATAGAAAATTGTGACAGCATCATTCATCTTTATTTGAATGTATATCCAACCTATCTGCATACTGATACTCTCAGCATTTGCAGCAACGAATTACCGTATACTTATGGAGATAGTATTTTCACACTTGCAAGCACCAATGGAATATATCCTATACATTTCAATTCTGTTTCAGGATGCGATAGTTTAATCATGTTAACGTTATATATTAATAATAGCTACGCTCATTTCGATACTTTAAACCTTTGCAGTTCTGAATTACCACTCATTTATGGAGATAGTATTTTTAATGTTGGAACTATTAGTGGGAATTATCCGATTACTTTTACTTTATCTACAGGCTGTGATAGTATAATCTCACTACATTTAAATATCTATCCTGTTTACATACACACGGATACCATTAGTATATGTGAAAATGAATTCCCTCTAACATATGGCGATTCCATATTCAATGTGGGAACAAGCAGCGGTGATTATCAGATAAGCTTTACATTACCTACCGGTTGTGATAGCATTATAAACTTGCATTTAAATGTTCATTCCACTTACCATCACTTTGACACTCTAACTATACTCGACATTGACTTACCATATACCTATGGCGACAGTGTTTTCCCCATAGGCACAATCGATGGAGATTATAACATCCCATTTACATCAATAAACGGTTGTGATAGTATCATTTCATTAAATTTAGTGATTGTGCCAACCTATCATTTCATGGACACCGTAAGTATTTGTGATAATGAATTACCATATACTTATGCCGGCCAAATCCTGGATTCATCCGGAAATTATATTATTAATTTAAAAACAACCCAAGGTAGCGATAGTATCATTGTTCTCACATTGTATGTATATCCAACTTATAACGAAACGATTCTAATGCACATTTGCGATTTTGAATTACCGTATATTTTTGGGAACGACACCTTTGATTTTGGAGGAAATTATTTCATCAAAATGCTTACAAGCTACGGATGCGACAGTAATATAACCCTTTATTTAGTTGTTAACACAATTCCTTTATCTCCCGATACTATATTCGGTAATCCTGAAATAAACGCCATTGGACGTTATACGTATTACGTAAAACCCATCGAGAATGCTGACTATTATTTATGGGATATTTCAAATCCGGAATGGATGGGTAATAGTACTACCAACCTCATTTCCATTTTCATTCCAACACCCAATCAAGGAATAGTAACAGTAAAAGCAGTCAATGAATGTGGAGAATCAGAAGCTACCGAAATCATTATTTCTTCTTCTATCAGCATCAATGATATTACAGAAAACACATCCATTGACTTATATCCTAATCCGGCCAATAATTACTTCTATCTAAAAACAAATGGCTTGCAAGGAAAAACAAGTATCCGGATTTCAGATATAAGTGGTAAAGTTTTGCATTTTGAAGAATTAAATATTACAGGAACTAATAATATCTTTAAATTTTACACTTCAGAATACGCTAAAGGATTTTATTTGATTTCCATTGTAAACAACTCACAAACAATTAATAAAAAATTAATAGTTGAATAAAAGTCTTTTTATTAAATAAGGAGTAGGTATAGTTTTCTATACCTATTTCTTTGTTTTATTAAAAAATAACGTAATTTTGTAGATTATTTAACTTAAAATATAACACCTTGAATATATCATATATAAAGTGGAAATGGCTATTATTTATCATTGCTCTTTTTGTTTTCGCACTAACAATATGGTATTCTAATATTTTAATTGATGATATTGCACGAGACGAAAGAAACAAAATCAAGATATGGGCTGATGCTATACAACGCAAAGCAAGTTTAGTAAAATACACCAACGAATTCTTTGAAAAAGTTCGCATTGAAGAACAAAACAAAGCAAACATGATGGCTAAAGCATTTCAACGCATCAGCAATGCTTCACCGGAAGAAGATATTTCATTTTACACGGAATTAATATCAGAAAATCAAACAATTCCTTATATCTTAACCGATAATATGGGGAATATCTCAGCTACAAAAAATTTAGATGATAACTATTTGAAAACAATCAATACGCCGGAAAAACTAAATTTGGTTTTAAAAAACGAGAATTACAGCCTTATTCCCATTAATTATTATCAAAATTTCTATGTTTATCTCTATTATAAAGAATCACATATTTACACCCAGTTAAGAGCGGTTATTGACGATTTGCTTGAAAGCTTTCTATCTGAAATAGTTGAAAATGCATCTTCTGTTCCGGTAATAGTAACTGATTCCACACAAAAGAATATTATTACTTTCGGAAACATAGATTCTACACTTATAAAAGACGAAAATTATGTTCTTCAAACCATAAAAGACATGCAATCTGAAAACCCGCCTATACAAATTTCTTTAGGGGTAGAAACAGATGGTTATGTGTTTTATCAGGAATCATTTTTATTAAAAAAACTACGATTCTTTCCTGTTATTCAAATTTTATTGGTGTTAATTTTCTTTGTCATTGCATATTTATTATTTAGTTTCGCTTGGCGATCCGAACAAAATCAAGTATGGGTAGGTATGTCAAAAGAAACGGCACACCAACTCGGCACCCCCCTTTCATCTTTAATGGCTTGGGTTGAAATATTAAAAAGTGAAGGCATTGATCCCGATACAGTAAGCGAATTAGAAAAAGATATTGCCCGCTTGGAAACTATCACACAGCGTTTTTCTAAAATTGGATCCAAACCAAATTTAACACCGGAAAACATTCAGGATGTTATTTCTAATTTCATCCTTTATTTTAAAGACAGGACATCATCAAAAATTAAATTCAACATTAACCTTCCCCAAAAACCAATAATCATTGATATCAACAAATATCTCTTTGAATGGGTAATTGAAAATTTATGTAAAAACGCCGTTGATGCCATGAATGGAAATGGCACAATCAGCATTAATGTATCAGAAGAGAAAAATTACATATACATGTATATTCACGATACAGGAAAAGGAATAGATTCTAAAAATATAAAAAAAATATTTAAACCCGGTTTTACAACCAAAAATAGAGGATGGGGACTTGGATTAACACTTGCACAACGAATAATTAAAAATTACCATCAGGGCAGCATCGACGTAAAAAGCTCAATTCCAAACAAAGAAACAATATTTCGAATTAAATTAAAAAAAAATAAAAAAATCACCTTATCTCAATAACCTTAAAAAAAAATTGTATTTTTGCAAAACAAATACAGTTTTATGCTAAAATATAAACTATTGATTGATTGTGCCAAATATATAAAAATCAAATTTCAGCATTATACATTTAATCTATTACTCATAAAAATACTATAAAAATGAAAAAATATATATTGATTTCTCTAATCACTATCTTCTTTATAAGTTTTTCAAATGCACAAAAAAAGGATAGTATCATTGTCATTGAATCAACGGAACATCGTGCAGAGCAACTTTATAACAATGCCGTTAAAAGTTACGAAGAAAAAGCCTATACCGAAGCTATCAATTTTCTTCAATTATCCATTGCAGAAAACCAAACCTTTTCCGATGCTTATTTTTTATTGGCTGTGATATACTCAGAAAATAACAATAAACAGCAAGCAATTAAAACATTAAACGATTATATTCTTCAAAGTGAATATAAAGACACTGCTTATTACCTGATAGCCAAAATATATTATGAAGACAAACAATACGATTCTGCTGTAGTTTATCTTTCAAACAGCATCCAAAACAATCCAAAATATTATCAATCATATTACTTACAGAGTATTATTTGTTTTGAAAAAGCGCAATACGAAGATGCTATCCTGAACTTAACAAAAGTGATTGAAATTCAACCAAATTTCGCACATGCCTTTAATGACAGAGGCAGTGCCAAACGCATGTTGGAAAAATACGATGAAGCCATCGACGATTATAGCATGGCTATCGTTATTGACAAAAAAGCCATTTATTACAATAATCGTGGAAGTGTTAAAATGAAAATAGAAAAATACAAAGAAGCTATTGACGATTATTCTGCTGCTATAGTTTTAGATTCTAATTATTTTATTGCTCTCAACAATAGAGGTGTTGCAAAAATCGAAATCAAAGATTACAAAGGAGCCATAACAGATTTTACCTTATGCCTTGAAAAACAAAAAGATTATTATTCTGCTATCAGCAATCGTGGAATAGCGTACTATAAATCAAAAAGATATAAGGAAGCCATTGCTGATTTTGATACACTTATTGCTGTTAATCCTTCTGATGGAACAAGCTATTTACACAGAGCTAACACCAAAGAAATGATTCGAGACAAAGAAGGAGCCTGTCAAGATTGGCAAAAAGCAGCAGATTTAGGAATAGATGTTGCCAAAAACTATGTCAAAAACCAATGCCATCAATAAATATAATATTAATGCACAAATTCTGTAACATGATGAAAAAATTTATATATACAATATGCTTTTTATTTTTTGTTTGCATTTCTTATGGTCAAAACAAAGAATTTACCAAAATTGCTTTCCCCGATAATACAAAAGAACTCAGAGCTGCTCAATCTAATATCAAGAAAGGGAAAAAAGCATTTGAAAAATATGCCGATTACCGCGAAGCCATGAAATACTTTTTAAAAGCAAATGATTTTAATCCTAAGAACGCAGAATTAAACTATAAAATCTTCCTTTGCTATTATGAATTATACATGCCGGAAAACGGATTTTCCTATTTAGAACAAGCCATTATGTTAGATTCGAACTATCATCCTGATATGCTTTTCTATAGAGGTGTGATGAATCAGTATTATTATAAATTTGATACAGCAATCTATTATTTTACTATTGCTAAAACAATGAAAAATAAAGCTATCAAACATATCAACGAATGTCATACCGGCAAATTAATGTTAGAAAATGAAGTACGTTGCTTTATTGATAATGTGGGGGAAAATGTTAATTCGGAGGAAGATGAATACAATCCAATCATTACTGCCGATGGAACTACCCTATATTTTACATCAAGACGGGGAGGGAAAAATATCGATTATGCACCCGATGGAAAATATTATGAAAACATATATGTCTCTGAATTAAATCCTAACAAACAATGGGATAAAGCAGAATTTGTAAAAGAATTAAATTCTGAAACCCATGATGCTGTACAAGGTTTATCCCACGACGGCTTAAAAATTGTCATCTATCGTAATGATAACAACGGTGACCTTTACGAATCTAAAAAGAGAAATAATAAATTTCAAAATCCCAAACCCATTCCGGGTATTAATCGCACTGAAAGCCATGAAACTTCCGCTGCTTATTCTTTTGACGGCAAAACCATTTATTTCTGTTCCGATCGTCAAGGTGGATATGGCAAACATGACATCTACAAAGCCACCTTGAATAAAAAAGGAAAATTCGATAAAATCGAGAACCTGGGAAGCGTTATAAATACCGAAGAAGAAGAACGTTGTGTCTTTGCACATCCGGATGGAAAAACCATTTATTTTAGCTCACAAGGACATGATGGTATGGGCGGCTATGATATTTATTATTCCACTTTTGAAAACAACCAATGGTCTAAGCCTGTGAATGTTGGATATCCAATCAATACACCGGGAGACGATATCTACTTCGTTATCACTGCTGATGGAAAAATCGGGTATTATGCATCGAATCAATCAGGAGGCATGGGAGGTAAGGATATATATTTAATTACGCTTTTAGGTCCTGAAAAATTATTTGTGTATAATACTGAAGATAACCTATTAGCAGAATCCGTTAAACCTTTCACCGAAAGTAAATCCATTAAAACTCTTGATATTGAACCTCCAAAATTAACGCTTTTAAAAGGCACAGTAGTCGATGAAGAAACAAAAACACCCATCTTTGCAGACATTGACTTATACAATCTTGAAAATAATGAGTTGCTGGCATCCTTTGAATCTAACGATATAACCGGAAAATTTCTCTTGTCGCTACCCTCCGGAAAAAATTATAGCGTCAATGTGAAAGCACAAGATTATTTGTTCCACTCTCAAAATTTCAACCTCCCCGACTCTGCCGGTTATCAAGAAATAGAACAAATCATTGAATTGAAGAAAATAGAAATAGGTAAAGAAATTGTGCTTAATAATATCTTCTTCGAATTCAATAAAGCTACTTTACTCAAAGAATCTATTAATGAATTAGAAAATGTTTATAAATTACTCGTTGACAATCCAAACATCTCTGTTGAAATTTCAGGTCATACTGACAACGTCGGCTCTGCCACCTATAACAATAAACTGTCATTAGAAAGAGCGAACTCTGTTGTAAAATACCTTATTGACAAAGGAATAGCTACAGAAAGATTGAGTGCTGTCGGCTATGGGTTCGACAAACCCATTGCGCCAAACACTTCCGAAGAAGGTCGCCAAAAAAACAGACGCACAGAATTTAAAATCTTAGAAAAATAATAAGGTAGTTAGCACACCTTTAACTATGTGCCTATTCGTTGCGTATTTATACCCATCAGCTACTAAATAAAGGGATATGAATAATGTATTTAAACATTTAACATCACTTGTTCTACCTTTCACTGCCTTATTGTTTATTCCTTGGATTATTGAAAATAACTTAGCCATCAGCAATGTATGGATATTCTCTATAGGGGTTTTTATTATATCAATAGGTCTTTTATGTATCGCTATAACTACATTTACTTTTATTAAAATAGGCAAAGGTACTCTTGCACCCTGGAATCCGACAAAAAATATAGTTATTAAAGAAATGTATAGACACGTGAGAAATCCCATCATCATAGGAGCCATAATTGTATTAATCGGAGAATCAATAGCCTTTATCTCATTAAATATTTTTATCTGGGCATGTGTTTTCTTTTTAATCAATCATTTATATTTTATTTTATACGAAGAACCTAATCTGGAAAAAAAATTTGGAGATACATATATTAATTATAAAATAAAAGTAAACAGATGGATACCGAAACTAAAACCATATATTCCTACTGAGACATATTAAATTTCACCTCCTTATAATATTTTTATCTATATGTAGATAATTATATAAAATTTTCATGTACTTTTGCACCCATAATTTAAAAAAATATTTGAGTATGAAAAAAACATGTATTTTAATCCTGACATTAGTAGCTTTTACTTTAAGCGGATTTTCACAAATTGATAAAATAGTCGGAAAATGGAAAACTATTGACGATGAAGATGGGACAGCAAAATCCATTGTGTATATTTACAAAGCTACCAACGGTAAATATTATGGTAAAATTGAAAAATTATTCAAAGACGCAGATAAATTATGTGCCAAATGTGAAGGTTCTAACAAAGATAAACCCATTGTAGGGATGATTATCATTAATGGAATGGTATTGAAAGACAACGAACTAACTAATGGTACTATACTTGACCCTAATAATGGAAAAGTATATTATTGTACAATTAGTTACGACGAAAAAACAAAAAAATTAAAAGTGCGTGGCTCCTTAGATAAAGGAGGTTGGATTGGTCGTAATCAAACATGGATACGCGAAAAATAGCACTTCATTCCCCAATTTAATAATTTTTAAAACAAAATAACATGAAACTCGGATCAACCGCTATTCTACTATTTGTTACATTATTAATCGTTCCTATAATCAGTTACTTTTTCGGAACATCCTTAGGTGATACGGAATGTCAAGCTTTACAAACACTGATAATCATTGCTATAATTGCCATTGCGTATTCTTTTATTGTTGGAGAGTTAACACTCAACAACAGTCAAGTCGACAAATTATGGAGCGTATTACCTATTATCTATGTATGGGTTGTTGCTGCTTATGGTAATTTTACTCCCCGTTTATTGATAATGGCTTTTTTAGTAAGCTTTTGGGGAATTCGTTTAACTACTAATTTCGCCCTCAAAGGAGCTTATCAATGGCGTTTTTGGACCGGAGAGGAAGACTATCGTTGGAAATACCTTCGTGAAAAACCCGAATTTAAACCTCGTTGGAAATGGATGTTGTTTAATCTTTTCTTTATCTCTTTTTACCAACACTCTTTAATATTACTATTTACTCTACCGTCATTGATAGTGTTGCAATATGCAGATGCTCCTTTGGGAGTTCCCGATATTATCGTTGCTGCATGTATGTTGTTTTTTATTATCTATGAAATGATTGCCGACATGCAACACTGGAAATACCAAAGTAAAAAATGGTCGTTAATACACACAGGAAATGCACTTTACGATGATTATAAAAAAGGATTTTTAGACAAAGGCTTATGGGCTTACAGTCGCCACCCAAATTACTTTGCCGAACAAGCTATATGGATTTGTTTTTACTTTTTCAGTGTAGCTGCCAGCGGACAATGGATTAATTGGACAATTGCCGGCAGCTTGCTTTTGGTTGTTCTTTTCCAAGGGAGTGCCAATCTCAGTGAAAGTATTAGTGCGGAAAAATATATAGATTATAAGGCTTATCAAGAAAAGGTGCCACGTTTTATTCCTTTCTTGAGTTTTCATAAAAAATAAAACCTTATTTATTTATAAAAATCGTTTTCTTCGGGCATATACCTGCTTCAAAACTGTATGTGAGTTTTCCGTTTTTATCAAAACAATACACATCTCCGATAGATTGATAATCTAAAGCATCTGTAATTAATACCGACCCATCGGTTGGATTTACATCTATTGCGTAGGGGATGTTGATAGAGATATTATCTTTAAGAAAAGATTCATCTACAATGGTTTCTGTTTTAACATTCAATACTTGAAAGTTAACTGCTTTGTTCGAATAATCGTAATTGTAAAAATACAACAAATCACCTGCAATGTCAAAATTTGATAATTGGAACGAAAAGGTTTGAACAACGGTATCTATACTTACATCAATACGTTGTAAACACGATTGAATCTCGTTATAATTGCCTTTCAATAAAACATATACATCCCCATAAGCATCGGCTTTGATAAGGGTCGGATTAGTACCGACGTTAATAGTTTTCAATACTTTTAGCGTAGACACATCAAAAACCGAAACCGTATTGCCATAATTGGGATAATTTAATCCTCCTGAATTGCTTACATACAATTTATTGTTAGACACACATATTCCATCCGGATTAGCTCCTGCATATACAATTCTATCCACTTTTAATGTAGCTGTATCTATGCTTACTACAGAACCATCGAAACAACAACAGTAAATTTTATTTTTATACCTACTCAAACAACGCGGTTGACGATTAATCCCTTCTTCATTACGTAGGGATATTTGCCTGATGGATTTTCCGGTATATACATCCATCACTTCTATCAATCCTGACATATTTACGGCAATATACACCTTTGAACCACTCAACACCATATCGTTGGCAACATCACCCAAACTACGACCATTTTTAACTTTAAAAACATCTGAAGATTGTTTTTTTGTTTCCGTATGATATGCTGTTATACTACTGTTATTCATATTCCATAGCCCTTCATTCAAAACCAGCACATTGTATTTATAAATATCGTCAGGATTTTCTATAGGCTTATCACAAGCAATAAAAAGAAAAATCAATGATATTATAATAATAGGTATTGTTTTATTAAACATTTCAAGATTTTTTAATAATTTTAATAAATTTTCGTTTTTTATTGATTTCAAGGCTAAGTACATAGATTCCCTCAGTAAGAATTTGCATATCTAAATAAGTAGATGTTTGTTTTGGCTCAACTTTGCTGATTACTTGTCCTATGGCATTGTATAAAATAATACTATGCGCTTCCGATACTATTGTAATTCCATCCGTACAAGGATTTGGAAAAACCTTACAAAAAAGCTCATCATAGGAATCTACTTTGGCAACTTGATTCAATACCCCTACTCCCGCCAAATCAAAACCACCGGAGCTGAACGCTGTAGGATAAGGATCGTTGACAATATTTCCTTTACTGTCGTAACTTGCATATATAGAGTCAATACTGCCAACAACATCAACTATCTTAACATAATTAATGGCATTAATATCAATTGCTGCCGCATCAGCTAACTCCTGTAAATCAAAAGGTGTTCCCCATCCTACGCGGTATTTACCGGCTAAATTATTGATATGTGTTGCTTCTATACTACCAAAACTTCCAACTTGTTGATTGATTTGTGTATTTGATGTAGACGGAAAACGAACATAATGCAACCCATCGGTACTGACTTCTACAAATGCAAGTTCGAGAAACATATCGTTGAGTGAATTTTCAAATACTACAAAATCATAGCCTTCTCCGTTTGTAATGGGATTATCAAAACTTAAAATTGCTACACCTCCGTCGCCCAGACTTATCACATCAGTAGCTATCGAATCCTTCACTTCACCAATAGCAGAAGCATCAGTGCCATAATCAACGAATCCATTTTCCGGTTTTGCTATATCTTGATATCCACGTTCTATTAAACATCTTATTGCCCAGGCACGTATACGTGCATCTTTAGAATGAATAGCTTTACAACCTTCCGTACCTACAACACCATCATATTGAGCATAAACGATAACCGGAAATATAAACAAACTAAGAATAATAAACTTTTTCATATTAATATACTATTATTTTACGTGTTTTATTCAAAGCAACACCTTGAATACGAACAAAATAAACTCCTTTTGATAAGTTATTAACCGGAATACTTATATTTTGGCTGTCTGAAACAAAAACATTTTGCATATAAAGTATCTTTCCATCAATATGTGTTATCGTTAAACAAACAATTTCATTGACGCCTTTTAAATCTATATTAATCATATCTGTACAAGGATTTGGATAAATAAAAAGTTGTATATTATTTTCGGTAAGTGATTGTACAAAAACATCGGAATCGGGAACCGATACAGGCGTAATAGAAGTATTCCACGTATATATCCAATTAGTATCGGAGATGCCACACGATTCATCTCCGAATTCAATAAAATCAGCATTATAAACATATTGACTGCCAATGCCGGATACACTTCCCTCGTTGACAGTATACATCCAATATTCACCCACTAAACGAAGAGAATACGTACTATCCGTATAGGTAATATCCGTAATATAACCGCCACCGTCGGTAAAATGAATACGACTATCCGCTGCAGCAATGTCTTCGATAATGTCCGACACAAGCATGCTGTCTCCCTTAAAGCGATATCCCCACGCAAAAGCTATTTCCGGATTGCACCAATTCACAATAAACATTGCTTGACTCGTTCCATCTCCCACCCAGAACAAAATATCATCAAAAGAAATATCATTGGTTTTTATACTTTTACTTTGCTTTTCTTGTGCTTGATTGAATGCGTTTATATTCAAACCTATTAAAACTAAACTTACTAAAACAATTCTTTTCATATACTTACTGTTTTTTTTAATTATTTATTAAAATTCCAAACTAATTTTTCCTTGAAATTGACGCCCCGCCATTGGATAATTTTTAATTACTTCATAGTTTTTATTGCTAATATTCAACATCTCTACTCGCAAAGACAATTTTATTTTTTTAATACTAAATGTTCGATAGAGAGCAAGTCCGTGATCCCAATAAGCATGTATAAGGTTATCAAATGTATTTTGCCCTAACACATAACGATTTCCTACATATAAAGCTGTATAAGTAATATTTACGTGTTTTGTTAGTAAGGAAAGAATTCCTGATGCCGTATGTCGTGGCGTATAAGGTATCTGGTGTTTGTAGTTTTTCGCATTTGAATCACTGACATCAATTGCAAGTTGATATGTATAATGCAACCTAATATCAGTTTGAAGATGTTTATGTATTTTCGATTCCAATTTCAACTCAGCATCAATCCCTATAATCGAGATTTCACCAAGATTTAACATAGTCCAAATAAATAAATTCTTATTGGGCACTGCAATGATTTTATCCTTTATCTTATTATAATAAACATCACTTGCCATTGAAAAGTATGGAAAACGCGTATTAATGTATTTAATCCATGTAAGTCCAACATTTACTTGATGAGTATTTTCAGGTTTCAAATCGTTATTTCCTACCAAACGATAATATAAATCATTGAAAGTAGGCATGCGATATATATTTTTATAAAACACCTTAATGTAAAATTCTTCTTTTTTAAAAGGTTTATAGAAAGCACTTACTGAAGGAGTGAACTTCTGCCTTGCTTTGTCTGTAGCTACAGCAGTAAGCACATCGTGGACATAGGTGTGTAATAGCGTTGCCGAGATATTAAATTGTTTATGTTCATACAGAAAGGAAGCAGCATTTAAATAGCTGTAACGATATGGGTTAACAAAATCACTCTCGGAAGTACTCATAGCATTAAGCGATAAATCATTGGAATAAGAAACTGAAAATCCTTTGAAAGGCATATAAAGTACTACATTCGAAAAATACAGTTCCCGTTGGAAATAAGAAATATCTAGTTTTCCTTCTACATTTAAATAATCAGAATCCAAATAATTTATATAGCTATAATTCCATTTAGCATTTGATTGGAAATGAATTTTTTTATTGATAACATAGAGGTAATGAAATTGAGTAAAAATATTTTTGTCTTTCATTCGCTGAGCGGATGAAGCAGCATAAAAAACAACAGCTCCGGGCAATCCCTGTTGAGAATGATAATAGAAGACTTTTGCTTTTAGCAAATGATTGGTTTTAAAACGAATAAAAAAATTAGATTCTATACGATATATGTCCAAATCAGCTTGTGCCCTTCGTGCTTCCAGCATACTATCACCGTTTTGTATGCGATAGGGATAATCTCCTTTTTGATATATATATTCGGCTTGTAAAGAGGTAGATATATTCTTTGTTATTCTATTCTCTATACGTATCATTGGTTGGAGTAACCCAAAAGAACCTGCCCGAAAGGATACTTTCCCGCTTACATACTTACTTTCTTCAAAAATAGGATTTTCGCTATACAATTGCAACACGTTTGCAGAAGCAAAAACACGTGCCGATTGAAATATATCATTGTTATTGCCACTGCTTAAAGAAATTGACGAAATATTTTCTAATGAAAACCGACCAAGATTGATTTGTCCACTTTGATAATCGGAAACCATGATGCCATCATAGACTACACCGGTATGATTGGCTCCTAAGCTTCGTACCGATATGGTTTTCAATCCACCTATACCTCCGTAATCTTTAATTTGGACTCCCGATAAAAACTTTAATGCATCTGCTAAATGTTGCGCTGGTATTTTTTGCAAAGCTGTACTATCAATAGTTTGATTTACAGATGTAAAATCGTTAGTTTGCGAACGTTTAGCTGAGATTATTACTGCTTTTAATGCTTTGCACGTAATAGTATCGTTCTCCTGAGAAAAGACAACGAAATGTCCTTCTAAGAAGCAACAAAATGCTATCAAAAAAACAGAAATATTAGTATTAAACACGCACATACATATTTTTAGTTCAACCGACTATCAAAACATGCATTCGTTTGCCTCGAGAATTGAAAAAATGAATGAAATAAACCCTATACGTTTTCAACATTAAGCCCTTTCCTCGAAAGCTTGCGAACACTCATTTGGCAGGTCTTCTGACTTGCTCCCGTTTTGATAGCCTTCCCATTTCTTTCAGATTGAAACAGTGGCAAAAGTTTTCAAAACGTTCAAAGAGCTTACAGCAGCGGGACTGTCAAGGATTTGCACCTTGTTCCCTTTTAATCGTACACCCTTGCGGATTTCCGAACCAAATGCACAGCAAAAGTATATTTTTTTTTAATAAAAAACCAAACTTTTCCTTTTTTTTTATTATTTATATTCTTACTGATTATGAGAAACCTAATCAGATTTGAAGTTGAAATTTATGAAAAAGCACCACAAAAACCGGATTAATGTGCTAAAATATATTCTTTAATTTCAGTAAATGAATTGCCCATTAATACAATTTTACCTTTTTTATCTATTAAAATATAAAATGGATACGCACTGAAATTAAACGCATTAATCAATTCATCGGAAGCAGAGATGTGTAACCAATTCATTTTTTCATTATATGAAATGGCTTGAATTTCTTTTTTATAAAAATTGCAATTTACCTCGATTATTTGCGCCTCATCAGGGTGTGATTCTTTGAATGCATGGATTTCATCTACAGCGTAAAAACATCCTTTACACCCTGATATCGAAAAATCCAACACAATGTATTTGTCTTTTTCCATTAATTTATGTAAAGAAACTTTTTTTGCTTGTTTATCATACACTGTAAAATCCGGGACTACGTCTCCTATCCACAATGATTTATTATAGTGTTTATTGCTTTTAACCAATTGGATATACTTACCGGTTTGTTCTATATCAAGCACTTCATATACTAAGCCGTTAAGGTATAATTGAACGGTATCGTTATACACCAACCCACCCTCAAAATAATTAGGACCAAGTCTACCGGAGGTATAATCCCCTATCATGATTCTATCTTGATCTTTATTATTATATAAGCCATTACAATCGTAATCATGCAAGCCTATTAACAAAGGCTTGCCGTTAATATAAGTACGTGCAATTTTATTATTCATTCTTTTTTGACATAACCAGAAATCCAATTCTACAATGCTATAGCCTCTAATGGTAGGTCCGGGTTTCCCTAAAAAACCGGTAATAGCATCATAATTTTCATAATTAAAATTTTCCATATAGAGTTTTACTGGAAAGTAAGCCCCCTCTACTTCCGAATTTCTAAAGTAAACAACTACAGAAGAATCACTATCGAACTGTATAGGGCTACCATCATCCGAAAAATCGAGATTGTTGTTGAAATCAACACAAAGAAAAGGTTTTTTAGATTTGTAATTCCCAATCAATATAGCAGTTTCTCTATTTATAGCAGAGTTTTTCCACCCCTGATTGAAAACCAATGCCCAAGCCGTATCATCCGCTATGAAATTTTCCGGCATCGTAATCCAATAAAACTTTCCGTTAGCATTAATCCCATCCGTGTAATACGTACGCGGAATTACATAAGCTATCCCTCTGTCATTTAGCGGATAATATTCCGGTCCAAAATAGATTGTCAGTGTATCTTGAGCTGATATAAATTGATATAAAAGAGCAAATCCAATTATTAATAATATTTTTTTCATTTTAATATATTTTTATAATGCAAAAATATATAAAATATATCATTATTGTCCGATATAAATTCCGATATTGTTGAAGATTCTTCGCTTCACTTCGTTACGCTCAGAATGACAATAGCTTTAAAGGTAAAGATGGAGGCTAAGGGGTTGCTTTACGATTTCCCCGCAAAGCAACCCCTTAGCCTTCCCTACACAATGTATAGAACTGTCATTCCGAGCGAAGCGAAGAATCTATTGACTTTTATCGGACAATAGTGAAAATATATAATGAATTATTAAAATTTTATATATACTTTTCATTTTTAATTAGCTCGTTATACGATTAAATTATTATTCATATGGATTTCAATACACTTTAAAAAACAACTAACACATTATATTTTTTAAAAAAAAAATTAAACATTTGTTTAAAACAATTGTTTTTTTATTATTTTTGCAAAAAAATAATCATATAAAATGACAGAAATTTTAACTGAAGAAAAAATAAAAGAAGCTGCTCGTATTGTGTTTATGGAAAAAGGCTATGCTGCCACAGGCATGCGAGATATTGCTGCAAAAGCAGGGGTAAATTTATCCTTGGTAAACTATTATTTCCGTTCAAAAAGAAATATTTTCAATCTGATTATGACTGAGAAAATGCAAAAAATTTTCGGAAGTATCATCCCCTATATGATTGATGAAACAACAAGTTTGGAAGAAAAGATTAAAAACATAAGCACTATGTACATCAATACTATATCTGAAGATCCAAATTTACCATTGTTTGTTTTTAGTGAAATACAAAAAAATCCGGAAGAATTTGCTTTTTTATTCCCATTAAAACAGATAAATTTCATGGAAACATCAATTATTAAACAATTTAAAACACGATGTCCGGAGATCAACCCTGCGCATTTTATGTTAAACTTTCTGGGCATGACCATTTTCCCTTTTATTGCAGCACATTTATTTTCAAATATGCAAACGCATATTTTCGATAATATTCTGTCTGTAATTGAAGAACGCAAAACATTAATCCCTTTATGGATGAATCAAATTTTAGACTCACCAATCAACTAAAGCGACATATGAAAAGAATAATTTTTACTTTAAGTTTATTATATAGTTGTCTCATAGGATATATGCAATCGTTAACCATTGAACAATGTTATCAATTAGCAAGGAAAAATTATCCATTGATACAGCAATATGATTTAATTGAGAAATCAAAGACATATAATCTTTCCAAGGCAGCTAAAACCTACTTACCGCAAGTAAGTTTACAAGCTAGAGCTTCCTGGCAATCTGATATTACCGAATTTCCGGATGAATTTTCAAATTTACTTGTTAAAATGGGAGTAGAAGGTATTGAATTCCCATCTAAAGATCAATATCGTATCGTATTAGATTTGTATCAAACTCTTTGGGATGGTGGAATCACTTCTTATCAGCAAAAAAACATCAAAACTCAATCAGAACTTGAAAAACAAAACATAGAAGTATCTTTATATTCCCTCTATCAACAAATCAATGAATTGTATTTCGGAATATTACTCATTGATGAACAACTCAAACTAAATGAACTATTTATTAAAGAATTGCAACGAAATCATGCACGTATAGAGCAATTCATTAACAATGGCATTGCTAATACTTCCGATTTAAATAAAATCAAATTGGAAATACTTTTGAGAGAACAAAGTATAAGTGAAATAATTTACAATCGCAAAGCTTTTCGAATGATGTTATCTCTCTTAATAGGACAAGAAATTAATGAGGAGTTAGAAATGCAAAAACCAAATAAGGAATTGGTTTTACCGGAAAACAATAATCGTCCGGAAATAAAATTCTATGACATTAAAATAAAACAACTTGACATTCAGAAAAAGGAAATACTTGCCAGAAGCATGCCGCGATTAGGCCTGTTTACCCAAGGTGCTTATGCTAATCCGGGATTAAATATGTTTAAAACCGGCTTCACTCCTTACTTCTTGGGAGGCTTTTCATTATCATGGAATTTCACCGGATTGTATAGCTTTCGTAACGAAACACAAAATCTTTCAGTAGCTAAAAGTAGTATTGCTGTTCAACAAGAAACTTTTTTATTTAATCTAAACAAACAACTTATAAAAATTAATGCAGATATAGAAAAATTTAAAGCATTAATTGCAAAAGACGATGAGATTATTTCATTAAGAGAACAAATTAAAACAACTTCCGAAGTACAAGTGGAAAACGGCACGCTAAGTATAAATGATTATCTACAAGATATTGTTTTAACAGATTTAGCAAAACAAAACAAAGCTTTACATGAAATGCAAATGTTACTTTCGATTTACCAATTAAAAATTGAAAAAGGATTTTAAAATAATTAATAACATATGAAAACAAAACAGGTAGTATCACTTATTGTAATTATAACTTTATTAACAATTCTAAATGCGTGTCGGCATAAGGCAATACCTTTCGATGCCGCGGGAAGTTTTGAAGCAACTGAAATTATTGTTTCCTCTGAAGCAAACGGGAAAATTATGAAATTCGATATTGATGAGGGTATGGAGTTAAAAGCCGGTCAAGTGGTAGGTTATATCGATACAACACAAATCTATTTAAAAAAGCTTCAACTCATCACAAGTATTAAAGCTATAAATAACAGAAAAATAGATGCAAATAAACAAATTGCAGCTTTACAACAACAAATTACAACAGCAAAACAAGAAAAAAAACGTATTGAAAATCTCTTAAAAGCCGATGCTATTAATCGAAAGCAATTGGATGATGTTAATGCACAAATAGCAACTTTAGAAAAACAATTAAATGCACAATCTGCTACTATTGAAAGTACAAATAATAGTATTTCTGAAGAAAGTTCTGCTATTGAAATACAAATAGCTCAATTGCAAGATCAAATAAAAAAATCATACATAATCAGTCCTATAGAAGGTAAGGTGTTGGTTAAATATGTAGAATATGGAGAATTGGCAATGACAGGGAAAGCCTTATTTAAAATTGCTAATCTTAACACTATGACTTTACGTGCATATATAACTTCAGAACAGTTAACTAAACTAAAATTAGGTCAAGAGGTAAAGGTATACGCCGACTTCGGAAAAAATAATTTCCGCACCTATAAAGGTGTAATATCTTGGATTTCAAGCAAATCGGAATTTACTCCCAAAACCATACAAACACAAGATGAGCGTGCTAATTTAGTATATGCAATAAAAATAAAAATAAAAAACGACGGATATTTAAAAATTGGCATGTATGCAAATGTTGATTTCTCTGTCAAATAATTCTAATTCTCTAACAAAATAAAAAACCAACTAAGCGTTTTATTTTAAATAATTTCATGATTCAAGTCGAACACATAGAAAAAAAATATGCGAAAGTCAATGCTCTACAAAACATCTCTTTGCATGTAAACAAAGGTGAAATCTTTGGTATTATCGGACCTGACGGTTCCGGAAAGACTACCCTATTTAGAATTCTTAGTACTGTACTCTTAGCCGACAAAGGTAAAGCTTGTATTAACGGATGGGATGTAGTAAAAGACTATCGTATCATTCGAAATCACATTGGATATATGCCCGGTAGATTTTCGCTCTATCAAGATTTATCGGTAGAAGAAAACCTGCAATTCTTTGCCAGCATCTTCAAAACAAGTATAGAATCAAACTATTATCTCATCAAAGACATCTATCAGCAATTAGAACCTTTTAAAAAACGACGTGCCGGTGCTTTATCGGGAGGAATGAAACAAAAATTAGCCTTATGTTGTGCTTTGATTCACAAACCCGACCTTCTTTTTCTCGATGAACCCACTACCGGGGTAGATCCTGTTTCGCGTAAAGAATTATGGGATATGTTAAAACGACTTAAAAGTGAAGGTGTTACAATATTGGTTTCTACTTCTTATATGGATGAGGCCGCTCGTTGTGACCGCATTGCACTAATGATGAAAGGTAAATTTCTTATTGCTGACACTCCTTCAAATATCGTAAACCAATACAACGAAAAATTGTGGGCGGTGTCGTCAGATGCCATGGCAAAACTACTTATTGATTTAAAAAACTATCCCTTTATAAAAAATTATTATGCTTTTGGGGATTTACACCATATAACTATGCAGGCTAACTCAAAATCTGACATAGAATTACAGCATGATTTACACGAATATCTAGAGAAACTCAAACATCAGGAACTTTTCATAAGCAATATCAAAGCAAGTATTGAAGATTGCTTTATGGCATTGACAGGCGGTTCATCAGATACACTACATACAACAAAAAATTATGAATAGCACAGCATACAACTATCAGAATGATATATCTATCCGTACTGAAGGACTTACCAAACGTTTTGGAAATTTCACTGCAGTAGATAATATTACTTTTCATGTTAAAAAAGGTGAAATATTCGGCTTTCTGGGTGCAAATGGTGCCGGTAAAACTACAGCGATAAAAATGCTTTGCGGACTAAGTAAACCCACATCAGGAATAGCAATGGTCGCAGGGTATGATGTAGCTACTCAAGCCGAACATATCAAAAAAAACATTGGTTATATGAGTCAAAAGTTTGCTCTTTATGATGATTTAAAAGTATGGGAAAATATGCGACTCTATGCCGGCATTTACGGCATGAAAGAAAAAATAATAGCCTATCGAATTAATGAAATCTTGATGCAATTAGGCTTCGAAAATGAAAAAAACACATTTGTAAAGACACTACCAATCGGATGGAAGCAAAAATTGGCTTTTAGTATTTCCATCATTCATCAACCCGAAATCGTATTTTTAGATGAACCTACCGGAGGTGTTGACCCTGCCGCACGACGGCAATTTTGGGAATTAATATATGCTACTGCCGAAAAAGGTATAACAGTTTTTGTAACTACGCATTACATGGACGAAGCAGAATATTGCAACCGAATATGTATGTTAGTAGACGGGAAAATTGTTGCGCTTGATAGTCCTAAAAAATTAAAAGACACATTTTCCGCACAAAATATTGACAAAGTATTTCGACTATTAGCACGTAATACAAACAGAACATAATAAAACAATGATGATTCAAAAAAAATATAGCCCATTTTTATCTTTTGTTCGCAAAGAATTCTTTCATATTTTCAGAGATAGATGGACAAGTATTATTTTATTAATCATGCCAATTCTAATGATTATTCTATTTGGTTTTGCGATTACAACTGAAGTAAAAAATGCCAAAATAGCAATTTTCGACCCTTCTCAAGATGCTGCCACGCATGCTATAGTCGACAAACTTTCAACAAGTGAATATTTTACTATTGAGACTTATGTGTATTCTCAAAACGAAATGGATAACTTATTTAGAAAAAGAAACATTGGATTAATTGTTGTTTTCAGCGAACATTTCTATGAAAACATGATGCATGGAGGTGATGCTAAAATACAACTCATTGCCGATGGAAGTGATCCTAACTATGCTTACACTTTAACACAGTATGCTTCTGCTTTGCTTGGTTCTTATCAGCAAGAAAATATTTCTCATAATTTTAATCCACCATTTCAGATTGAAACTACAATAAAAATGCTGTATAACCCTACACTAAAAGGAGCTTATAATACTGTTCCCGGTGTATTGGGGATGGTATTGATGCTCATCTGTGCCATGATGACATCTATTTCTATAGCAAGAGAAAAAGAATTCGGTAACATGGAGGTATTGTTAGTGTCGCCATTAAAACCAATCACGATTATTCTTTCCAAAACCGTTCCTTATATTGTACTATCATTAATCAATTTCACGAGTATTATGCTTTTGGCTGTCTTTGCACTTAAAGTACCGATAGTCGGGAATATTCTTTTAATCGCATTAATTTCTTTAATTTTTATCTTCTTGTCCTTGGCATTGGGCTTATTAATATCAACTATTGTCAAAACACAAATAGTCGCAATGTTAATTTCAGGTGTGGTATTAATGTTTCCCGTCATTTTATTGTCGGGGATGATATTCCCTGTAGAAAGTATGGGTGTTTTTTTTCAATACTTAGCAAAAGTATTACCGGCAAACTGGTATATTGCCGCTATACGTAAAGTTATGATACAAGGGTTAGGAATATCTTCCGTATCTAAAGAATTAATTGTTTTAATCTCAATGGCTGTTTTATTGATAGCTATCAGTATCAAAAAGTTCAAAGTACGAATTGAATAATAATTAATAAGGGTATGTTAAAATTTTTATTAGAAAAAGAATTTAAACAATTTCTCAGGAACCGTTTCCTGCCAAAATTTGTAATTATTTTTCCATTTGCTATATTATCCATTTTTCCATTAGTAACCAGTACAGAAATCAAAAACATACGATTATGTGTCATTGACAGAGATCACAGCCCCTACTCTATGCGATTGATAGAGAAAATCAAATCATCAGGATATTTTATATTGGTTAACGTAACGACTAATGAGACTAAAGCATTTGAATTAATCGAATCCAACAAAATAGATATATTTTTAGAACTACCTCAACATTTTGAATCATCCTTGATAAAAGAAAAAAAAACTCAATTAATGATTTCTGCTAATGCAGTTAACGGGATGAAAGCCGGATTAGGTACTACATATTTATCTCGGGTAATAGACGATTTTAATAATGATATCCGTATCAGCTTTTTATATCGTGAAAAAAAAACACCCATTTCTACTTTTGTTATTACTCCTTTTTATCGTTTCAATCCTTTAATGAAATCTATCTTCAATATGATACCTGCAATTTTAGTAATGCTAATGGCTGTTGTTTGTGGTTTTTTACCGGCTTTAAATATTGTAAGTGAAAAAGAAAACGGAACCATAGAACAATTAAATGTTACTCCTGTCAATAAATTTATGCTCATTTTATCCAAACTAATTCCATTTTGGGTTGTAGGATTTATAGCTTTAAGCATTTGTATTTTTGTTGCCTGGCTTTTCTATGATTTTTTTCCTGTAGGTAGTCTGATAAACCTCTATGTTTTCTCAGCTGTTTTTGTATTAGCTATGTCCGGATTCGGATTAGTAATTTCAAACTATGCTAACAGCATCCAACAAGCAGTATTTATAATATTTTTCTTTGTATTGACCTTTGTTTTTTTAAGTGGACTCTATACACCTGCAGCCAACATGCCTGAATGGGCTCAAATCTTAAGCTATATCAGCCCATTAAAATATATTATTCAAGTGATACGACTTATATATCTAAAAGGGAGCGGGTTCTTTGATATGTTACCACAATTTATAGGGCTTAGCATTTTAGCTCTTTTTTTTAATACTTGGGCGGTTTTGAGTTATAGAAAAAGATATCTGTAATTATTTTAATACAAGTAAAAAAATGTTCACAAAAAAACTTGTATTTTTAAAAAAAATGCAAATAATATTTTTTTATGAATATTTATATCTGTATTTCAATTTTTTAACAAATTACTTTTAAATAAAAAAAAAATTTTTTATATCTGAAAAAATTGTATCTTTGCATCCTTAAAAAAAAGATAAAGACATATAAAATTAAAGGAAATTCAATTATGTATTTGACACCTGAAGTAAAGAAAAACATTTTTAAAGAATACGGCAAATCAGAATTTGATACAGGCTCTGTTGAAGGACAAGTAGCTTTATTTACTTTTCGAATTCGCCATTTAACCGAACACGTAAAATCAAACAAAAAAGATGCTTCTACTGAACGTTCATTGGTTCGTTTAGTAGGAAAAAGAAGAAAACTTCTTGATTATTTAAAAAGAGAGGATATCGAAAGATATAGAAATCTTATCAAGAAATTGAATATCAGAAAATAATCCTTGAAATAAAAAAACAAAGAAGGCACTTACTGTAAGGTTGCCTTTTTTTGTATTTAATAGTTAGACAAAAAAAAGTATGTTAGTAACAAAAACAATTGATTTAGGTGATGGAAAACAAATCACCATCGAAACAGGCAAATTAGCCAAACAAGCCGACGGTGCTGTAGTAGTTAAAATGGAAAATACTATGATATTAGCAACAGTATGCAGCAAAAAAGAGGCAGCTGAAAATGTAGATTTTATGCCTTTACAAGTTGAATACCAAGAAAAATATGCCGCTGTTGGTCGTTTTCCGGGAGGCTTTTTTAAACGTGAAGCCCGACCTTCCACTTATGAAATATTAATCGCCCGTATAATAGACAGAGCTTTACGTCCTTTATTCCCTGAAAACTATCACGCTGAGACTCAAGTTTTAGTAACTTTAATCTCCGGAGATAAAAACGAACTTCCTGACGCTATTGCCGGTTTAGCAGCTTCTGCTGCTTTGACCGTTTCCAACATCCCATTCCATGGTCCTATTTCGGAAGTAAGGGTTGCCCGTATCAACAACAAATATAAAATAAATCCTTCTGTTGCTGACTTGGAAAATGCCGATATGGATCTTATCGTTGCAGCTACCATTGATAACATCATGATGGTAGAAGGTGAAAGTAAAGAAGTACAAGAAGCCGACCTTGTTGAAGCATTAAAAATTGCTCATCAAGCAATAAAATTACAATGCCAAGCACAATTAGATCTCGCTGCCGAAGTGGGAAAAGCAAATCCTAAAAGAGAATATTGCCATGAAACAAACGATGAAGAATTGCGAGAACAAGTAAAGGCTACTACCTATCAAAAAATATACGATATTGCTAAAAATCCTACTTCAAAACATGAACGTTCAGATGCATTTGAAAAAGTATTGGAAGACTTTTTAGCTACTATCCCTGAAGAAGAATTGGAAGAAAAAACTTCAATGATAAAACGTTATTACGAAAATGCCCAATGGGAAGCCGTAAGAGATATGGTCTTAACAGAAAGACAACGACTTGACGGAAGAAAATTAGATGAAATACGACCCATATGGAGTGAGGTTGATTATTTACCTTCCGCTCATGGCTCGGCTATTTTTACTCGTGGAGAAACTCAATCTTTGTCTACTTGTACTTTAGGAACTAAATTAGATGAACAAATTATTGATGGAGCTATCATCGAAGGTACTTCCGACTTTATGTTGCATTATAACTTTCCTCCATTTTCAACGGGTGAAGTCAAACCCATTAGAGGCACAGGACGCCGCGAAGTTGGACATGGAAATTTGGCATTAAGAGCTATCAAACCTATTTTACCCTCTAAGGAAAATAATCCATACACCATTCGTTTGGTATCAGATATATTAGAATCAAACGGTTCATCCTCCATGGCTACTGTATGCGCTTGCACAATGGCGTTAATGGATGCCGGTGTTAAGATTAAAAAACCGGTCTCAGGAATTGCAATGGGTATGATTAGCGATAGCAAAACAGGAAAATACGCTATTCTCTCCGACATTCTTGGCGATGAAGATCATTTGGGTGATATGGATTTTAAAGTTACTGGTACCAAAGATGGCATTACTGCCTGCCAAATGGATATCAAAGTAGAAGGGCTTTCTTACGAAGTTCTTGCTGAAGCTTTAGAACAAGCCAAAAGGGGACGTCTTCATATCTTGAACGAAATGATGAAAACAATTACCGAATCTCGGGAAGATTATAAATCACACGTTCCTCGTATCGTAAAAATGTCCATCCCTCGCGAATTTATCGGTGCGGTTATCGGACCCGGAGGTAAAATTATTCAAGAAATGCAACGCGAAACCAATACCATCATTAATATCACAGAAGAAGGCGAATTTGGTATCATTGATATAGCTTCTCCTGATAAGATCTCTATCGATAAAGCTATCCTACGTATCAAAGGTATCATTGCTGTTCCTGAAATCGGCACTGTTTATGAAGGTACTGTAAAAAATCTGCAATCATTTGGAGCTTTCGTTGAATTCTTACCGGGCAAAGATGGCTTATTGCATATTTCAGAATACGATTGGAAACGAATTGATAAAATAGAAGATTATCTGAAAGTTGGAGATAAATTAGAAGTAAAATTGATAGAAATCGATTCGAAAACAGGTAAAATAAAACTCTCTCGCAAAGCTTTACTGCCAAAACCGGAGTTCAAACAAAAAGAAAACACGAATAACAACAACCATCAAAAATAAATAATATAAAACTATAAAGTCCCTTTTAACATAAGCTAGTAAAAGGGACTTTTTAATTAAAGCCATGAAAACATTTATTAAAAAAACCATCTTTCATGCACTATGTATTTGCTTTATTTTGTTAACGATTTCTTGTGAAAACAAAGAAAAACGTATGCAAAAAAAAATGCATAAAGTTATAGAAAAATACATAGTAAATGATCTTAGTAAAGGAACAATACTCGACAGTATTCAAATACTTAGAATTGACAGCGTCAGCGATTATCATTTTGTAGCTTTTATCATCAAACCTATCATCGACAATCGCCTCGATGAATTAAATTATAAATTCAACCATCTTTCCGATAGTGGAAGCATAGAAGAACTCAAACTAAAACAAGATACCGAATATGAGATTAATAAACTCATTGACAAATCCAATTATTATAGCAACAAACTCACTGCCGAAATATTAGACTCTACCAACATTCGTTATTATTTTGTAAGTACACTCATCTATACTACCGATTCCAATAACATACCTTCCCTTGATTATTACGGATTCCCTATTACAACCGATTTTCACGTTAGAGAAATTAACGAATTAATCAACGAATAAACCGATTTTATATCCTATAAGAATTAACAATGCAGCATGTTTTTTCTAAAAACATGAATTTATAGTATTCGCTATTCTAGTTTAATAATTTTCAATAACTTCAACTGTTAATAAAATTTAATTTTTTTTAAGTATTTTCTCAAATAAAATATTTCATAATGGTTAAATTTATACTTTTGCATTTTTAAAATCTAAATCAAAGTATATACATATTATATAATTAAGCATTATGATTAACAAGAATTTGAATCTTTCCAAATATGGCATTGCAAATCCAAAAGACATTTATTACAACATCTCATATGACGAATTATACGCACATGAAACAAATCCGGCTCTTAGTGGTTATGAAATAGCTCAAAGAACAAGCCTTGGAGCTTTAAATGTCGACACCGGAATTTTTACCGGACGTTCCCCAAAAGACAAATATATTGTAAAAGATTCTGAAACAGAACCTAATGTGTGGTGGGCTGCCTCTAACCGTAAAGGTTCTGACAACAAACCCATTTCAAAAGAAATATGGAATGACCTATTAAAAACAAGTCAGGAACAATTGAGTAACAAAAAATTATACATAACAGATGCTTATTGTGGAGCAAATGCAAACAGCAGAGTAAAAATCCGTGTAATAAGTGAAGTAGCCTGGCAAGCGCATTTTGTTAAAAACATGTTTATTCGCCCTACTGAAGAAGAACTTCAAACTTTTGAACCTGATTTTGTTATGTTAATGGCATCCAAAACCGTAAATTCAAAATGGGAATCGCATGGATTAAACAGTGAAGTATTCGTTGCTTTCAATATTACCGATAAAATGGCTGTCGTAGGTGGAACGTGGTATGGTGGAGAGATTAAAAAAGGTTTCTTCTCGATCATGAATTATTATCTTCCCTTAGAAGGAATGGCATCCATGCATTGCTCAGCAAATCAAGGAAAGGACGGTAGTACAGCTTTGTTTTTCGGTTTGTCGGGAACAGGCAAAACTACACTTTCAACCGATCCTGATCGTTTACTTATAGGAGATGACGAACACGGATGGGATGAAGAAGGTATTTTTAATTTCGAAGGTGGTTGTTATGCCAAATGTATTCGTTTAAACAAAGAACAAGAACCCGATATTTATGCTGCCATTAGAAGAGATGCTTTATTAGAAAATGTGGTAATTAATGAAACAGGAGAACCTGATTTCGATGATGAATCCAAAACGGAAAATACCCGTGTTTCCTACCCTATTTATCATATAAAAAACATTGTCAAACCTATATCCAAGGGCGATCATCCTAAAAGTATTATATTTTTATCGGCAGATGCTTTCGGTATCTTACCTCCGATTGCTAAGCTAACGGAAGATCAAGCAATGTATTATTTTCTAAGTGGTTATACTGCTAAATTAGCCGGGACTGAACGTGGCATCAAAGAACCAGTTCCTACGTTCTCTTCCGCTTTCGGAGCTCCTTTTTTATTAGTACATCCTACCCTATACGCTAAAGAATTATCTAAAAAAATCAAACAACATGGCAGCAGGGTGTATTTAATAAACACCGGATGGACAGGCGGAGCGTATGGCATAGGAAAACGCATTAAAATTTCAGTTACACGTACTTTAATAAATGCCATACATAGTGAAGAAATCGACCAATGTGAATTTATCCAAACAAAACCTTTTGGATTTTATATACCTAAAGCCTTAAAAGGTGTTGATTCATACTTATTAGACCCACGCAACACGTGGGAAGATAAAGCTGCTTATGACGAAAAAGCCTTGGAATTGGCACAAGCTTTTGTTAACAATTTTAAAACCTTTACCGACACAAAAGAAGGCATGAGATTAGTGGCTGCCGGTCCGCAATTATAAAATTAAAGAAACAAAAGCTGCTAATTATTGTTATTATATTAACTATGTATAATAATATATCATTAATAAAAATAACCATATATGAAATTTACAAGAAAAGCAACAGCCCACTGGATAGGTTCAGGTAAAGAAGGGAAAGGAACCCTTACTACACAAAGCACTGTATTACAAGACACACAATATTCATTTAAAACCAGATTTGAAGATGGCGTTGGCACCAACCCTGAAGAACTCATTGCTGCTGCTCAT
>JAQVNO010000107.1 GCA_028703095.1 Bacteroidales bacterium | reverse complement strand
CTCATGGCTCTGCCAATATGATGTGCTATAATTTTATGGAGAAAGAAGGGGCTTTTATACGCAATGAGGAAGGTATGTATCATATCGATTTTGAAAAAGCAAGGGCTGCCGTTGATGCATGGGCAACCATTATCCTGACCACACAAGGGGAAGGTAATTTTGCTTTTGCAAAAAAATACAGAGAAGAAAATGGCGGTATTACAGAAGATTTACAAACAGACCTTGATAAAATTAATGCTGCCGGTATTCCGAGAGACATCCGTTTTAACCAAGGAATGAAAGTATTGGGTTTAGAGTAATAATGGGATGAAGATAAAACAAAAAGAACATTGTTTTATCTTTTTCATTTAAATAAAACATAAAAGCTATGAGTAAGATAGCAACAGCCGGCAATAAAGGCAAAGGGGTACGTTCCGATTGCTTCATCGGTTTGGAAATTACTTCCCAAGCAGGCATACAAGTAGAATGTGTCAGTAAGGTAAAAGCTTTGTACGGCAAGCAGATAGAATCGGAAGTGAAGGAGATAGCCGCTTTTTTCGGCATTAAGCATGCTCATATAACTATTGAAGACAGCGGTGCCATTCCTTTGGTGATTGCGGCTCGTATGGAAGCTTGTATCAAACGACTTATTGATACGGATAAAGAGTTTCTACTGCCTTTTTTACCGGCAAATAATTATGAAACGGCTAAAGATAAATATCGTTTTTCCCGTTTGTATTTACCGGGTAACACCCCCAGTCTTGCCATCAATGCAGGTATACACAAGCCGGAAGGCATTATCCTCGATTTGGAAGATGCGGTTGCTTATGATAAAAAGTTTGAAGCTCGTTACTTGGTACGTAATATGCTTCGGGGAATTAATTTTTATGGTACCGAGCGTATGGTGCGTATCAATCAAATACCGGCAGGACTTGAAGATTTATCTTACGTGATACCTCATCATGTAAATTTACTCTTGGTTCCTAAATGTGAAAGTGCTGAGCAAATCCACTTACTGAACGAACATATAGAAATTTTAAAGAAAAACCATGGCATTACACATCCCATTTGGTTGATGCCTATTATAGAAAGTGCCTTGGGTGTGATGAAATGTTTTGAAATTGCCACTGCTGCTGAAAATATAGTAGCTATGGCAATAGGCTTGGAGGATTATACCGCCGACCTGGGCACCAAACGTACAGCTGAAGGTGCTGAGTCTTTCTTTGCCCGTTCCCTGCTCGTTAATGCGTGTAAGGCGGCCGGTATACAAGCTATTGACTCGGTTTACTCCGATGTGGCCGATATGGAAGGCTTGAAAATTAATGTATTAAAATCAAAAGCCTTGGGTTTTGACGGTATGGGATGCATCCACCCGCGACAGATAAAAGTAATAAAAGAACATTTTACTCCCGATGCAATGGAAATAGACAAAGCAAAAAAAATCATCCATGCTTTTATGCTTGCCACCGAACAAGGCTTAGGGGTGGTATCTCTCGGCTCCAAAATGATAGACCCGCCGGTAGTAAAACGTGCCGAAAGAACCATTCAATTGGCGGTAAGCACCGGAAAATTGCCTGCCGACTGGCGGAAAGAGTTTTTAGAATCGGAATGAAGTAATATGTAATATTCTTTTATAATGAAATGTAAGAATTTTGTAGTCAATGCAGCGGGACGTAGAGTGCCCACAATTGTCAACGGACAAGAAATGATTCCTTATATGGGTTTGGAAAAGTATAAACCCTCCGGACGTAAATATGCGCCTCCCATTCCCACTTGTTTGGATTATCCCTCTGATGGTAATAAAATTGTGGACTCATTCGAACAAGCTTTGCGCTATTGCGGATTGAGCAATGGCATGACCATTTCCACCCATCATCATTTAAGAGACGGTGATTTAGTGAGTAATACTATCTTCGACATTGCTTATACTATGGGTGTGCGTGATTTGGTATGGCTGCCTTCGGCTTCTTTTCCTTGCAATGACCCCTTGATAGGTTACCTGGAAGATGGTACTATTAACCGTATTGAAGGTTCCATGAATGGTCCCTTGGGTAAGTTTACCTCTTACGGAGGCATGAAAGGATGTGCCATATTGCGTTCTCACGGAGGAAGGGTGCAAGCGGTTCAGGACGGTGAAGTTAAAATTGACATTGCCGTTATTGCTGCTCCATCAGCCGATATGTTTGGTAACGCCACCGGAGCTGAAGGTAATTCTGCCTGTGGTGTTCTAGGATATTCTTTAGTAGATATGCTGTATGCAGACAAAGTCATTGTGGTTACTGATAACCTGGTCCCTTTTCCGTGTATGCCTTTTCAAATACAAGGTAATTATGTGGATTGTGTAGTGGTAGTTGATAAAATAGGAATACCTGAAAAGATAGTATCAGGAACGACACAGGTAACCAAGTCCCCCGACAGGCTGTTGTTGGCAGAGTGGACGGCTCAATTTTGTTCCGAAGCAGGTTTGTTGCGTGACGGTGTTGGCATACAGACAGGTGCCGGTGGAACATCGCTCTCAGTGGGATTGCATTTTCATGAACAACTGAAAGCCAATGGATGGAAAGCTCGTTTTGGTTTTGGCGGAAGTACACAATACATGGTGAAGATGCTTGAAGAAGGGGTGATGGATTATATCCTTGATGCGCAAGCTTTCGACCTTGAAGCCGTTCGTTCTGTAAGAGAGAATGCCAATCATATTGATTTATCAGTATTTCAGTCTTATAATTTTCACAGCAAAGGAAATTATACGAGTTTGATTGATATTGTTATACTCGGTGCAACCGAAATTGATACTCGTTTTAACGGCAATGTAGTTACCCATTCTGATGGTTTATTGCTTCACGGTATAGGCGGGTGGCAAAATTGTTTGCATTCCAAATGTACTATTCTGCCTGTGCCTCTTTTCCGTGATAGAATACCGGTAGTAGTGGATGAATTGACTACGCTGTGTGGTCCGGGAGAATTAATCGATGTAGTGGTTACCGAACGTGGCATTGCCATTAACCCGCTGCGTACGGATTTATTGGATAAAATGCGACATTCCTCTCTTCCTATTGTTCGCGTGGAAGATTTGAAAGCAGAGGTAGATGCTATTTGCGGACAGCCCGACAAAGCACACATCAGTGATAAGGATGAAGATACCGTTGCTATTATTAAATGGGTCGATGGTACGGTTATCGATACTGTACGTAAAGTATTAGATTAATACGTTTTTTATGTCTACAATACCACAAGAAGACAGCCTCTGGACGAAGAGTTATGTCTATATGTGTCTCTCTAATTTTTTGGTTTTCTTTGCTTTTTATCTTTTAATGCCTACCTTACCATTCTATCTTACCGAGGTTTTTCAAACATCAAAAGGCATGGTAGGAATCGTGTTGTCCAGTTATACTATTGCAGTTCTCGGAATACGTCCTTTTTCCGGTTTTCTGGCAGATACCTTTGCACGTAAACCCATGTATATTATTGCTTATTTTTTGTTTACGACATTTTTTATTGGTTATCTTCTGGCAGGAGTACTTACGGTATTTATAGCGATACGTATTTTTCAGGGTTTTACTTTTGGTGCGGTTACTACATCGGGGAATACCTTAGTAATTGATATTATGCCATCATCACGTAGGGGAGAAGGGCTGGGTTATTATGGCGCTATCAATAATTTAGCCCTTGCCTTTGGTCCTATGGCAGGTTTATTCCTGATGAATGCAGGTAGCTTTGAAAACATCTTTTATGTTTCTATACTTTCCGGGAGTTTGGGTTTGTTTTTTGCTTTCTTGGTAAAATCTCCGCCTAAACCTCAACGTGAGCATGAAGCATTGTCGTTGGACAGGTTTTTTCTTCTTAAAGGATTGCCGGCAGCTATTTCTTTGGTGCTGATAACTATTCCTTACGGCATGACTTCCACTTATATCGCTATGTATGCCGAGAAATCGGGATTGGGTTCTTATGCAGGGCTTTTCTTCTTGGTGATGTCAGGGGGATTGATACTTTCACGTATCGCCTCGGGGAAAAAAGTAGATCAGGGACATCTCACTCGTATGATACGGGTGGGGTATGTACTTGTATGTATAGGTGTGCTGATGGAAGTGATGTTACAACAAGTTTCTCGCTTTCATCCTATCGCAGGCTATATCTTGTTTTTTACATTGGCATTTCTATTAGGTTACGGCTATGGCACCCTCATTCCGGCACTGAATACCTTGTTTGTTAATTTAGCCCCTCACAATCGCAGGGCTACTGCCAACGCTACTTATCTTACCAGTTGGGATATGGGAATAGGAGGAGGGATTCTTCTTGGAGGTGCACTATCGGAATGGATAGGCTTTTCATGGATGTATGCTATCGGAACAATTTTTACTTTGCTGGCACTTATTCTCTATGTCAAGTGTGTAGTGCAACATTATGAAAGGCATAAGTTGAGATGAGAGTTTTAAATCACAAAACGTATACAAACTCTCTTAATAGGTCTTATGATTAATAATACTCTATTTTTCTTTCTTTTATCATTATAGCAATGCTATTTTCAAAGATTATACACTTCGTCCAATTATTTTTACTGTCATATTCATAGGTGCACGTCATGATTTTGTCTAATGTTGTTCCATTCGTATAATATTTTTCTTCGATGACATTGCCTTTGGTATCATACGTATATTTAGCAATTTCAATCAATGTACTGTCCTGATTATAATAAGCATGTTCAATCATCTTTCCTTTGTCGTTATAAGTGTATAGGTACTTATAGTTTGAACTTGTTTCTTCTCCATAATACGATTCACTTATTACATTTCCCGATGGGTCATACGTATATATATATTTATCGTAAATATAATCAACTTCATAATAATCATCGTAGTATTCATCGTAGTCGTAATAAGCTTCTACTGTATAATCATACCTTTGATATTCTGCTATGTTACCTTTGTCGTCGTAAATGTATATGGATTTATACATTAAATTGCCTAAATAATCGGTAATTTCTTCTTGCTTAAGTTCCCCCTTTTCATTGTAGATATAACTATAGCCACTTACATATTCGGGATTGTCATGAAGCAATGAGCCTTCTTTTATTTTTTGATTTTCGTCATAGGTAAATTTAAACGTATACGCTACATCGCCATTTTTTGTAAATCGCATTTCTTCTATTCTATACCCGCTTTCATTAAATATAATGTATTTATCTTTGTTCGCTACATATTCTGTCTTATTGGTGTCTTTGATAATGGCTCCTGAAACAGTAGTAATAGCTTTATAAGAAGATTCTTTCATGGTTTTCACTTTCCCTTTTAATTTATTAATTTCCCAGTCGTTGGTTTTTTTGTTATCGGAAGTGAAACTTGTTAAAAATAAAATTGAGAGGCTAAAGCCTAAAATGCTTAAAGTGTTAATGTATTTATTCATGATAGTTAATTTATGAGAGATTTATATTGATGAATTTCCTTTACTTATTGACAAACAAAATTACATGTAACGGATGACCGTATTATTCATTATATATGTTGTTGTTGACACTTGATATATGGAGAGAGAAAAATTCGGATTTGTTATGAACTCGAGTTGAAATGCCATATCAGCAAGGCTTACGACCCTCTTTGGAAAATCCATTCTTGCTATTTTATTCATCTGTATGCGAGTTGTTTATTGACGTAGTTGCCTTAATTATTTTAATAGTTTATTTATAAAAACATATTATGTTTTTGATTTTGCAAATGTATACATAAAAATAAATAATTAAACATATATAAAAAGGAACTTATTTATTCTTAGATAATTTAACGATTAAACCGGCAAAATAGGTTGTTTGGTAAGGAATGTCGAAAAAAGAAGCATTTTGATTGTTTTTTTGATCTAGTGCTAATAGTATAGGACCATGTATGGGAATAACTTCAAGTTTATAGATTGTTTTTTCGTGTTTTAATATAGATTTTATCCATTTTGCATATTTTTCGTGTTCTTTTTCCAAGGTTTTCTTAGCATCAACCAGCGTTGTTATATTTTCATCATATAAAATGCTGGCAAAATACACATTCTTGATATGGGGCATACCTAATTGCTCGGATTTTTTGAGCATTTGAGATAATTTTAACAAATCGCTTTCCAATCTGTTTTTAGAGGGATTAACTAATCTCGTTTTTATGTACGTAAATAAATGCTTTGATTTTAATTGATTTGTCGAAACTCCCATCCATCCGGGATTGTCTTGCTTATAGTAATCAACCAGATAGGGTACTCCATAATTATAATTTAGTTTGCCGATAGCTTTGGCAATATTCAGCGTAAGTAAACATTCGGGCATAGTGTTTCCATCAAATTTCCTGCTGATATTCAAAACATCTAAACAAGTATTATGTATGCCTGTCAGTATTTGTTTCTCAATTTTTATATAGTGCAGCATCAGATATTATTTTCTGCAAAAATATAATTAAAATTGAATAAAAAATAAAAGAATAATTAAAATAGGGTAATAAAAGAAGATAAATAATTATTAACCTGTATGTGTGGTATTTACAAAATCGAAAAAATCAGGATTCTTTGTTTAACTTAATAATTAATCCGCCAAAGAAAATCTCTTTACTTGCATTTTCGTTGATAACTTCATTACTAAGATTATATGATTCAACAGTAGAAATAGATTCGTAAATAGGTATGATTTTAGTTTCAGAACTGATGTTTTCTTTCTTAATTGTATTGTTGACCCATTTAGTATAGATAATACTTTGTTTTTTAAAAAACTTTTTAGCTTCTTCTTGTGTTGTTATTTCCCTGTCAAATAATATACTTGCAAAATAAGTGTGTTTCATATTGTTGTTTTTCAAGTAATCGGATAGCTTGATAACATCTTCTTTAAATTTCTTTTTTGAAGGATTAAGTAAACGGACTTTAATAGAGGTAAGCGGTTCTCTTATATTGTTGTTTCTCATAGCAATATTCATCCACCCGGGATTATAGGTTTTCTCAAATCTAATATAGTAGGGAACTCCATAGTGATGATTAAGATTGCCAATCGATTTGGCTACATTTAAGGTAGTCATATGATCGGGGATGTATTTGGCATCAAATTTACCGCTAAAATTCAGTACATCTACACACGTTCTTCTCAATCCGCATACTATTTCTTTCTCTATGTTTTTAAAATGAGGCATTGGTTTTTATTTTTGATAAATATTAGAATGGAAATTTATAAATTTTAAATTCCTATATAAAAAGCTCAATTTATGATGCGAAATGTGCCCTTTTATCATTTGGAGGGTTGGTTTAATTGAATTTTTAATTGTTATTTGTGTGTTTAATTAAATTTTTTTAAAAATTTAGTGCAAAGATACTATTTAAATTCATTATTGTCCGATAAAAATTTAAAAATAGTTAAATTTAATTTTAATGCATTGAATGTCAATTGTGATATTTTTGTTTTTTTGATATTATAAAAAGTAAGCCCCCCCCTAAAACAATGTTAGTTG
>JAQVNO010000106.1 GCA_028703095.1 Bacteroidales bacterium | reverse complement strand
TCTGTTACCATTCCCGTGCTTCCTAAGTGATCCGGATGATAATAAAACAAACCTGTTTCTTGTACATTTGTAGTCCCCTAGTTTAATTCACAGAATTCGCTTAAGCCATCTACGCCAATTCCCATTATTGTTCCGCCAAAAGGCTCATCTCCAAGGAGTAGGGTGTCGAGTTCTTCTGTCATTTCTGTGTATTGATTATTGGATCTGTCTGTAAGATAATTAGGATAAATAGCGTCTATTGCATCTGCACTATCGCAAAGATTACCGCTAAAACCACTGCCTATCTTACTGGCAATTCTTAATGCATCGGCATAATAGTGCTTGGTGTATTCACCTACCCGATTGACATTTATATAACCGTTAGGATATAATGTCATATCGTTAAGCATAAAGTTCTTTATGGTTAATTCTTCATTAATCAACACTTTCATTGCATGTAAATTCATCTTATACGTCCTTTCGCCCGATGCGTCATAGCCGTAATATCCATAACTTTCACCATTATTTGAATATACCTTCATGCAATTAAAAGCGTTAAACCCGTAATATTCACCACGTTCTTCTCTGTTAAATTCATCACCTTCGTAATGCCATTTACGGCGTAAACTGCCGTTGATGCCGAAATCGTAATAGGTTGTTTGGTTGCCATCGGAAGAGCTGTCGGGAGCAAAAATGGTAGAAGTCTGATTTTGAATATCGGGATAATAAAAAGTAGTGTTGGGTGTGGCAGGGGATGAATACGTAGCTATTTTTCCGGTGTTTCCGTAGGTTACAGTCGTCGTATAATACGTTCCTTGTGCATTGGTCAACTGGTCGGTAGAATCGTAAACAAAGGTCTGCGTTATGGGATTGTTGCCGTTAAAACAAATGTACTTTGAATGTAATTGCGTTACATTGCCTTTGGCATCATAACGGTAACCCATCGAAAAATAATCATTCGATTGTAAGGAAGAGACCAAACTATCCAATCGCAAATTCAAGGGATTATACATATATTTGGTAACCATATAATTTCCGTAAGCCATCTCAGTCTTGGCTCCAAATTTATTATATAATTTTCTTTGAATAAACATCTATCTTTTGTTCGTATTTGTGTGCAAAATTACACTTTTTCTCTTTTCTTTAATCCCTTTCTTGTCTTTCTTTAATTTATTCTCCAATATTTCAAAGAACACATTAAATAATATTCCGTTTTTATCTCGCTCTATTTCAGCATTTGTCCAAATATTCAACCCTCTTTTTTTGTTTTTACGGCGTTATTTGCACGGCAGTACTTAAATAATTGTTTGCAGCGTAAATATTTTTACGATTGTCCATGCGCTATTAATTTGTATTTTCCATGCTTTTTTCGATAGGTTAAAACTGTCATCGCCATCCTTTGAAGTTTATTGTCAATACCTAAGGGAACAAATACGATTTTAATTGTTTTTGCTTTAATCTCAACTATGTGTATAAACAAAATTTGAGATCGAGAAAAATTAATATTTTTTGGAACTTCTTTTGTTACTATACATTTTATATATTTTCCAATTTGTAAAACATCACAATTAGTAAAGTATTTGATAGAATCTTCTTCATAAAGATAAATAGTATTATAAATTGGAATATCATCTACTTGACAACCCAATTTGTCTTTTAATGCTATTGCTAAAAACGCACAATCTATTTTTTTTTGCCCAAATAGAAATGAACAATTTATAATTAAAAAAACAATTATTGCAAAATATTTTTTGTATTTTTTCATGATTGATAATTTATTATGGTTAAAAAGAAGGTAAAATTTTATCTTGTTTTCTTGTTTTTATTCCTTTGAATGCTCTTACGGCATCATCATGGGTTTGCATCCAATTCCCCCATATATATACTTTGTTAAAAAAAACATCCGTTTCAAATAAATATTGTACTTCAGGAACTTCAGGAATTTTATATTGTATGTATTGATAAGGTGTGCCATCTTTTTCATACCTAATTTCTATTTTACCATCAATATCCAATGCTGCTCTATTGTTATAAGGAACACCATCCTGCCAATCTCCATAATGACAAGTTTCATGAAATAAAATATCAATAACCCAAAGCAATGCAATAGCCATTTCCTCATCAGATTTAGCACTATTTATCCATTCAATAATATCAGATGCTATATAAATACATCCCATTTTCCCTCCTGAATAATAACCATTTGCATCATAAATTCCACTTCTATCAATACTTATAAGTAAAGGACCTTCAGAACCTAATACTTTTAATATTTCTTCATCGGATTGAAACTGCCCATACGTTTTTAAAGCATTAAGAATAGCTGGATTTTTCATAACATAGTCTTTAAATTTTTGACTTTCCAAATATTCAGCCAATCTTGGACATTGTTGTCTCAATGTTTTATCAATTTTATATTTTCCGGTTGGGTCGCTGTATTTAATGGGGTTGTTTCCACAATAGGTGTAGGGTGAAAAGGTAGGGTCAATTTCAAACATCGGGTCTCTACTTATAAACGTCGGCGGTGCATAATACCTTGCACTGTAATAATACATGCCGTTTTCTTCGTCAAATTCTTTGGCGTTGAAGGCGTATTTAGGAATGACATTATTATTTAGTCCTCCATATTCATTGATAATCTCGCCAAAAGGAGCATATAACAAACCTTGCGTAATGTTGGCATTTACATCGGTTACCATGCCCGTGCTACCCAAATGGTCTGGATGATAGAAGAATAAACCTGTTTCTTGTCCGCCGGAACCTAAATTGCATATATCTTCGTAAGGATTTATAAAATTCAATGTGCCTTGCGGGGATGCTAATTGAGTGGTTTCGTAGAGTTCGGACATCATAATCGTATTTTGATCTGTCATCCTGTCGTCTAAATAATTTGGGTAATCGTTTTCTATCTCAATTACACTGTCACATATATTCCCATCAAAACCGCTTCCTATCTTACTCGCTATCCGCAAAGCATCGGCATAATAATGTTTGGTGTATTCGCCGTTTTGGTTCATGTTTAAATAACCGTTGGGATACAACATCATTTTCTCCATTTCCCAATTATCCGATATTTCTTCCAACTCATTGGTCCAAACTCCCAAAAAGTTAATATCCATTTTATACGTACGTTCTCCCGAGGCATCGTAGCCGTAGTACCCGTATCGCTCAGCATTATAGCTATAGGCTTTCATGCAATTAAACGCATTGAAAAGGTAATATTCAGTAGCTTCGTTGTTTTCTTTACGGCGTAAACTTCCATTGATGCCAAAATCATAATTGGTAGTTTGTCCGTTATTAACAGAGCTTTCCGGTGCAAAATGGGTGGAGGTAAGGTTGGTAGTCGGATACATAAACGTATCTGAACCGTTCATAGATGAAGTATATCGTCCTATTTTTCCCCAATTGTTGTAATTAACCGACACCGAATATATCGAATTTTGACCGACTTGCCCCAAAGCACTTGTCAATTGGTCGGTAGAGTCGTACGTAAAAGTCTGCGCTATGGGATTGTTCCCATAAAAGCAACTATAGGTCGAATTTAATTGTGTAACGTTGCCTTTTACATCATAGGTATAATCCATGGAAGAATACTGCGTTTGTTGTTGATTTTTTACGGTAATGTTTGTCAATCGTAAATTCAACGGATTATAGGTGTAAGAGGTTTTAACGTTATTGCCATAACCCATCCATGTTTTATCACCGAATTTATCGTAACACATCGTATCAAGGTAAACATAATCAATATTATCTTTTCTACCTTTCATTTTTTTCAATTGGCCGCCGTGATCGTAGCTATAGGTCAACACTTCTCCATCGGGATAAGTAATATTTTTCATTCTTCCCCAACTATCGTATTCAAATTGTGTTGATAACGCAATGGGTGCAGCTTGAGTAGGTAAAGCGTAAGCACGAGTTGATTTGACTATTTCGCCCATTGTACCGTATTCAAACGTCTGAATGCCGCTTTCGTCTTTAATGGCAACTAACTCACCATGAGCATTGGCATCGTCATACGCAAATTCGGTAGGACTTTGATATTCAGTCGATTGAAAAAACATTAAACGATTATGTTCAAAATGATATTCAATACTTTTATTCTCCGTACTATTCGATAACGTATTGTACCATTCTATGTTTTTAAGTCCTATATTAGCTCCCAAATAGGTATAATATTCTTTTAGTTGTCCTTCGTTATAATAGGTTGCTCTTCCTAACCAATCGTAATTGTAAGTACGAATAAAATCGTTTGATTGGGAACTGAAAACACTTAAACATTGTCCAATTATATCGTAACTGAAATATACCCATTCTTCGCCGGCAGGTTTCATTCCATATTTCAAACCATTAACGTCGGTTACTATATAACCTATGTATCCTTTAGGATCAATTGCTTTTAATTGAAACAATACATGCCCGTTGTTATCGTTTCCAAAACCATATTCAAAATTATGTTCGATTTGATCGGGAGAAATCAGTGTTAAAGGGCGATCTAAAATATCGTAATCGGTAATAGTTGGTGTTACATTATCGGTATCGTTACAATAGGTAGTATCGCCCAAGTTTTGTTCGGTCGGATAATATGAGGCTACCGTTCGCCCAAAGGCATCGAAAATAACTCGTCCCGAAACTATCATTTTTTCTACGCCGTTCACTTCCGCATCTTTCTTAGTTTGAACCACACGTCCTAAACCGTCGGAATAGGTAAATACTTCAATGTCGTTGGTCGGGTATTCGGGATCGTAATTAAAGGTATAGGTAGATGCAGGTTGTAATAAGACATAGGTATCGGTATCTATCACGGCATTGTTGTATTGATATCGGATAGTATAGGGTTTCCCTGCTTGTATTTCTTTAGGTCCTTTTATGGTCAACAGCCTGCCCCAATTATCGATAGTATAATGCATTTCGGCACTGTCTTTACTGATAATTTTTAATGGTATGCCGTATCGGAAATCGTAATTCTGTGCATAGGAAGTGTGCCCAAAAGTATCGCGTACACTTACAGGATAAGTATGCACCTCCGAATCGTATACATAACTGTAGGATGAATTCGGATATACTATGCGGGTACAATTGCCAAAGTTGTCGTATTCCATGGCAGTACTTAAATAATTGTTTGCATCGTAATAATCTTTTATTTGCGTATATTGTCCTTTGTTGTTCACAGTCGTTTCCCGTTTGCGGTATCCCGCAACTTCAACACTCATTGGTATACCAACGCAATAATTGTCGTTTTGTTGTGAATGATAGGTAATTTGGGCAACACCAAATTTATTATATGATTTCCAAAGAATTAACATCTATCTTTTGTTCGTATTTGTGTACAAAATTACACTTTTTTTCTTACGCAAAATATAGTTTTACACAATTTTCCAACATTTTATTACTCCTTGTAAAACAAATTGTTTTGCAATTTAAAAGAAATTGTATTTTTGCATTTCAAACACAATTCTTCATGAAACATTCTTATCATACCGATTTTGCGATACAATTCCAATTGGGATTACTTGAAAAAAATGATTATAAAAACATTCCAAAAAGTACCTTATACTCTTGGAAAACAAGAAATTTCTCCCATTTTATTGGAGGCGATATTGTCTTTTCCGACGAAAAATTGGAACTTATCAAAACTTTCTTGTCCAATCAGGTTTTGTTGAAAGCTGCTAAAGGATTGTATTTCGTTCATTCTGTTTGGGTTAAAATCATGGAGAATGTACATGGGATAAAAACGCTTTTGCGGAAAAATAAAGAATTAATAATCGAAACCATTGATTTTGTTATCCCTTTGTTGGATTTGGAACATGCCTGTAAACTGTTTAAAATATCTATAAATCAATTTTATGCGTGGAAACGGAAAACCCAATGTCTTCTTTCTCCTACAAATAGTTGTGCGAAAGAAAATCCTTTATCTGTTTCTCCAACAGAACTAATCACAATAAAACAATTTATGGAAGATGAACAATATAAAGATTTCCCTTTGGTATCCGTCTATTATGAAATGATGCGGAAAGGAAAAGCCTTTATGAGCTTGACCACTTTTTACAAATATGCCAAACTCTTTGATAATGTGGTTAAACGCAGGCTTTTCAAAGCCAAACAAAAAACCGGTATTCGTGCCACAAAACCCAAAGGAATAATCCATGCCGATGTCTGTGTTTACCGTCCCTTGGATTATACTAAACTATTTATTTACTTTATTATAGATAATTTTTCCCGAATGATTCTTGGCTGGAAAATCTCCATACAATACAATTCTTCCATTATGTTGGACAATCTCCGTACGGTTTATTGTGAATATCTCCTCGAAAAGGAAGACCCTCTTGCTGTTCTTTTAGTGGACGATGGCATTGAAAACAAAGGTTTTGTAAGTTCTGCCATCGAAAAACAAGAAATTATGCTCAACCGATTGGTAGCACAAAAGGATATTCACTTCTCCAACAGTATGATAGAAGCTGTAAACAAACGAATGAAATACGACTTCCTATTTCGAGAACAACTACTTGATTTCAACCATACGCAACAATTTCTTGATACAGCTGTTAAACAGTACAATAACCGTCCTCATTCCGCTCTGTTTGGATATACTCCCAAAGAAGTCTTTTACGGAGCAATACCCAACAAGCATCTTTTTAAGCCTCAAATGGAACAAGCCAAAGCCCTGCGAAAAACCGAAAAACATGCCCTTACATGCGATAGCTGTGCCTTTACGCTTGATAAACAGCCCTAAAAGAAAGCAAAACTAAGAAAAACCTGAAAATATTCTCTTTTTTCTCTTTTCTTTAATCCCTTTCCTGTCTTTCTTTACTTTTTTTTCTCCAATATTTCAAAGAACTTAGTTGAAAAAATAACCCGTTTGTATCTTCCTCTATTTCAGAATTTGTCCAAATATTCAACCCTCTTTTTTTGTTTTTACGGCGTTATTTGCACTGAATAAAATGGTAGCGTTTGTGAATTTAAATTTAAATATAAAAATAGAATGAAAAGAAAACATAAAGGCATTTTACTCATAAATCTTTAGGTTTTGTGTTAAATTATTTTCTAAATTGTTCTGCAAATGAAAATATTTTTTTAATATAAATCATATTTTTTTTTAATTTTTTTTTCACAGTTTTTTTTACTAAATATCATAACTTTATAAATTATTTAAATCAGAATTTCGTATGATTTCAAATTATATGTTGAAAAAAATGGAAGAATTTAAACACAAAAATGGTTTTTTTAATTTTTTATTCTCCATTTGTTGATAGAGCTCGTATTGTAAGAAGAATTTAATAAAAATTCATATTTATTTATAAAATAAACACATACAGATTATTACATTTTTATCAAAAAAACACCAAAATCCTTCCATTTTACTGAAAAAAGGCGTTTTTGGGGTGTTTTTTGGGGTTTTTGGAGCGTTTTTGGAGGTGATAATTTGAACTGATTTCAAATTATGCAACTTCCCATGGGCGTAAAAACGGGTATGAGGACTCGTTTTTACGAGTATGGGGACTCGTGCGCAC
>JAQVNO010000105.1 GCA_028703095.1 Bacteroidales bacterium | reverse complement strand
TGTATTGGATACCTTTTTTTGCCGTTGTAATAGGCTTTATCATTAAGAAATACAAATCAAAAACATGGATTATCCTTTTATTTTTTAGCCTTTCCATAGCATTGACCGACCAAGGCTCCAATGCGATAAAAAAAAGCGTGAAACGATACCGTCCAAGCCATACCTTGGTTTTGCAAAATCAATTGCATTTACACACTTCCGCTAATGGCAAGGTGTATCGAGGCGGACTATACAGCTTTGTTTCATCGCATGCTGCCAATAGCTTCGGTATCGTTGTCTTTTTAATCTTTATATTTGCTCCCATCACCAAACATGCGTGGTGGATTTTCCCTTCTTGGGCATTACTATTCAGTTATTCACGTATGTACTTAGGTGTACATTATCCCTCCGACATCCTTGCAGGAGCCCTGTTAGGCATAAGTTGCGGATTATTTATCATACTTTTATATAAATGTCTATATCTTCATCATAAAAAAAGTAATAACATTCAATATAAAGAAGAATTACCTTCAACCAATGCGTATCTATGGAAACAAATCGCCATTACAAAAGAAAAATTAAAACCTTTTACCCTTGTATACACCGATTATCAAACAGCAGGTCGCGGTCAGCAAACAAACACATGGGAAAGCGAAAAAGGCAAAAACCTATTGATGAGCATACTCTTATACCCTCCAGTGGAACCAAGCAAACAATTTCTTATCACCGAATGGATATCTCTTTCGATTGCTGATTTCTTAATCAACACTATCGGGCTGAAAGAAACAACAATTAAGTGGCCAAACGACATTTATGTAAACGATAAAAAAATTGCAGGCATCCTCGTCGAACATAGCCTTGATGCCACCAACATAAAATATAGCATTGCCGGCATAGGACTCAACATGAACCAAGACATATTTCCGGTATATTTGCCCAATCCCACTTCCCTGAAATTAGAAACTCAAAAAACCTATCCCATTGAAAAGGCTATCAACACCATCACAAACAATCTTCAACGCTATATGAATCAAACATCTGAAAGGGCTCATGATACATATCTTCAACATCTTTACAAACGCAATACATTCTGTAACTTTCGGATACTTTCCACCGGAGAAATCCTTGAGTTGGAAATTAAACACGTATTAGCTTCCGGATTATTGCAAGTAAAAACAAAAACAGGAGACACAATGACTTTTAATTATAATGAAATCCAATACCAATTAGCATGAATCACATCACAGGAATCATAACCACCTTAAACGAGGAACATAACATTGAGGTATGTATTAAATCCCTACAACTCATTTGTGATGAAATCATTGTTGTTGATTCCCTAAGTGCTGACAAAACCCATGAGCTAGCGAAAGCCTGTGGAGCAAAAGTATACCTTCAATCCTACTTAGGCGACGGCATACAAAAAAATGTGGGGTTAGCACATGCTACCAATACCTGGGTTTTCAGTCTGGATGCGGATGAACGCATCAGCCCCGAATTGGCAAAAGAAATTAATGCCATTGATATTGAAAACACTCCCTATGATGCCTTTGCCGTTAAAAGAAAAAATTTTATTGGTAGTCGTTGGGTAAAAGCCTGCCATTGGTATCCGGATTACTTAGTCCGTTTGTATCGCAAAGATAAAACCCGTTTTACTGAAGTAAAACAACATGCACACGTCCCATCCAACAACAAAAAAAAGCTGAGCAATGCCATTATCCATTATCGATACAATAACATAGGAGAAGTATTTGCCAAACCGGAACGTAATTACAGCTCGAGAGGCGCTAAAATATTATATATAAAAGGAAAAAAAGCCAATGCTTTTTCTCCTGTATTACATGGAAGCCTGGCTTTTCTGAGTAATTATTTTTTTCGAGGCGGCATCTTAGGCGGCATAGACGGGCTTTCCCTTTCCATTGCCATTGCTCAAAACAGCTATCTGAAATATGCTAAACTTTTAGAATTTCAACGCGACCCTAAAGTATTGGAAAATGAAAATTTCGATGCTGTTTGGTAGTAATCAAAAAAAAGGAGATGAATCATCTCCTTTTTTTAATGTTTATTCCGTCGCGGTTTTAGTCCCTGTATACGAAATGGCTTTTACTTCTATTATCTCTAAAAGTTTATAGGTAATTGCCAAGTCCAATTTATTTTCAGAAAAAACGAGTTCACAATTTGCATTTTCAATTTTATCACTGGAAACAGTGGGCGCTATTAATTGTATAATGGTTGACAATTGAGCTCCGGTTATATAATATTCCGTTTCTGTCTTTTTATTTAACATAAGACCGTTCATATACAGCTAAGAAGGATCAGTTACTCCATTTGTAATGAGAATCTTAATATTATCTTTTACAACTTTGTTGGTATCAAGACCTGACGACATTGTTCCTGTATACGTACCCGAATACTGATTCGAAGTAGCTTTGTCACAACTTACAAATATACTTAATGCAAAAGCCACTACTGTTAATAATGTTACTACTCTTTTCATAATGCTTATTATTTTATTTATTAAGTTTTTTTAATATTTGCAAAAGTAATAAAATAACTCAAACAAGAACAAATAAAAGAATTTATTTTCATAAAATATTTCCCTGAGCCATATTTTAACATAAGAACTATAACACTAATCGACTTTTATCTGCTTTTCATGGGTATTAAACGGCATTAAAAAGAGAAAGAAGGCATTAAAAAAAGCAAAAAATGTAAGTCCGTCCTGACGTTCGAACGTATCATCGGTCATCATGGCACAGATAACAATCACAAAAAAGATAAAAAACAAATCATTTTTAAACCGCCGAGAGGCTAAAAAAGGATAAAAAATCGAAATAAGTATCAGCAGCAATCCTAAAGCTCCAAAACTAATAAAAAAAAGAAGAAATTGATTATGACTTAACTTATTAGAATCTTTCAGAGGCGAATCAGACACGCTTAACTGAGCAGCAAATGCTTCTTTCACATCACCGGTTCCAACACCCAACACCGGATGTTTCTTTATTAAATGGAGCGCATTTTTCCATAATTCAAAGCGTTGCGGAAGAGTATAGCCACTTACGGTACCATACGCTCTGTAATCGCTCAATTCCCAAAACAAACTATAAATACGTGATTTCAATCCCATACGGTTAGTGTAAACCACATTGGCAATACCTTGTTCGATATTGGCAATATCCTCATCTTCTAAAGACTCAAGCCCTATTCTATCTTTACGCAATCCTTTTGAATTCAAATAGCGAATAAGGGTATTTTCTATTTTATGTTGGCCATACATATCACACCCATCAAAAGCAAGGTTGCTGCGTTTCTCCCAAGCGCAAACCAACTCTTGTTTACATACATAAGAAAACACATAACTTCCATTCTCAATCAATCCATTATCAATGTGATGAGTATAAGGATTCCCGTCCCTACTCAATTTATCTGCTGTTTCTATATCAAAATGCACCGTATAATACTGTTTAACAATTACAATGGCATACACACTTACCGCTCCTAAAATCAAAACAAGTATTGTTGGGTAAACCATGCGATTGCGTTTGCTTGTGTTCTCAACAGCTTTCTTGAGAAGAAGTGCACAGACAACAACAACAATGATAACAATAGCCGTTAGAGCACCGATATAAAATATAAGAAATAAAAGCCAGCCAAGAGTAAGTAATAAAATATATTGTTGCCATGACCTTGTTTTATCTTGAAAAAACACATACAAACAACCAAAAACAGCAAAACAGAGGTTCATCTCAAAACGAATATACGAAATAAACACAGCTATCTCTCGTTTGTCGGACAAAGAGTGTAACTGATACATGCTAAATCCGTAAATAGTACTTATCAACACTCCTATTAAGTATACTTTCAGTAAATTGTTAAATTCATTGGCGGATAAAGGTCGACTGGTAGCTAAGATAATCGGCATAAACAACAAGGGTGTTTTCATCCATACATCGTTCCAGGCTTGTGCATAATTATCGGTTAAAAGAAACCATAAGCCATACACAAAAAAAATCCAAACACTCACAAACAATAAGCGATTTGACAACAAGAGATTCCATTTTTCGCGAAAGCGACCTTCCAAGAGCCAATTTACCACCAATACAATCCCGCCTATAGTCATAAAGGGACGACAAAAAGGAATACCAATAAGCATTAACATTAAAGCGATAAAAAAAATCAAACGGTGAAACAATTCCCTCTTATTCAAGTTCGGCTATTTTTTACTTTTTATTATTTCCTTTTAACACACTAAAATATTTTTCTTTATCAGCCATGATTTCTTTAATTTTTATTATTTCAGTGTCGATCAGCAAAGCTGCTTCTACACGACCTTTTTGATAATAATAACGAGATACAATTTCTAAATACAATAATTCTTTAATCTCTTTATTATACCTTTGTAAATCATCACTTTTTTCCTCTTGGATGATAACTTTCAAGCGTTCAATTTCTTTATTTACTTCCGATGAAAATTTATCATCCTCCACACTTTTTTCCAACAGCTTTAGCTGTTTTTCGGTAAATGTTTCGTATGCTACTTTTTGACGTTGAAAATACTTGATAAAATCTTCATACATCGGATCGGTAAAAACGAACTCTTTTACGGAAGGTATTTGATTATTCGCCAATTTGAATTCATTGGCATAATTAAAAATAATTTTTTTGTCGAACATAGCCAAGAGAATGGTACTGTACATATCTTGTTCTATATGTATGTCGGGTTCAACACCACCATAATCATACACCGTTCTGCCGTTTTTGGTTTTAAAGGCGATGGCATTTGAATCTATTTTTAATTTTGACTGTCCGCTACTGTCTCTATCGGAATAGTCAATCTTTTGAATACAACGACCGGAAGGTATATAATATTTTGATACCGTTACTTTTAACTTTGTATTATAACTTAAAGGAACAATATTCTGCACCAATCCTTTTCCAAAGGTACGCTGACCGATAACCAGCCCTCTGTCTAAATCTTGTATAGCGCCAGCCACAATTTCCGAAGCAGAAGCACTGTAATCATCCACTAAGACAATCAATGGAATTTGCGTATCTACTCCTTCATTACGTGTATAATACAATTGATTTCTATCTGGAAGTTTCCCTTTTGTGCTGACAATTAATTCACCTTTTTCCACAAATAGGTTCACAATATCGACTGCTTCTGTCAATAAACCGCCCCCGTTTCCACGCAAATCAAGGACTAAAGAAGTTATACCTTCTGTTTTCAAAAGTTTGAAAGCATTATTCACGTCCATAGCGGCATTTTCCATAAACTGAGATAAGCGAATATAACCGATTTCATCGCTTATTTTGCCTGAATAACTAATATTTGGAAATTTAATTTCTTCTCTTACAATTTTTTTTACCGTAGTCGATTTTTTACCGTAGGCTTGAATTTCCAATTTTACGGTAGTGCCGGGTTGTCCTTTTAAAACAGCACTTACATCGGAAACGCTTTTCCCCTTTGCACTTACATCATTAACAGCTATGATTTTGTCACCGGCTTGCAATCCCGATTTAAAAGCGGGAGTTCCTTCGTAAGGTTCTGAAATAAGCACATAATCATCATCTTGCACTATCGTTGCTCCTATCCCTCCATAATGACCGGTGGTCAACAACTTAAACTCTTCCATCTGAGATTCGGGATAATAAATGGTATAAGGATCCAATTTATTCAACATGGCATGGATAGATACTTCTACCAAGTCGCCGACATTGATATCATCCACATAATTTTCATTCAGTTGACGCAATAAGGTAGCATAAATATCTAAATTTTTTGCTATTTCAAAATCATTACGTACAAAGCCTATTGTAAGCGAAGCCATCAACACAAAAGCAGCAACAATAAGTATATTCCTTTTTTTATGATTCATAGGTAAAAATATTTTCTTCTAAAACGGAAAGCCTTTCTTTTTATTGCAGAAGAATGATGTAAATAAAAAACGTAAATTTGGCAAATGTATTTAAGAGAAAAATTCCACCACTTGAAGAAAGAATCTAATTATCAACTTATAATCAAATAGCAAAACAAAAAAGAACCCATAAACAGCACCGTAGAAGTGGGCAGTATGTCCAATATTATCCATGTTTTTCTTAGCCATATACATGGAATAAATTAAAAATAAAATAGCAAAAATAAAGGCGGGAATACCGATAGGAATAAAAAAGAAATAAATTTTCTGCATGGGATACAACATAATAAAGGCAAAAACTACGGCCGAAGTAGCCCCCGAAGCTCCTACAGCATGATAGTTATAATTGTCTTTGTATTGTTTCAAATCAAACATCGTAGAAATTACAATCGCTGTCAGATACAACAACACATACATCATATGTCCTTTCTGATCGAAAAAATATACATACGTATCCTCGAGTAATTCTCCAAAAGTCCACAAAACAAACATATTAATAAACAAATGCATCCAATTGGCATGTATAAAACCGTAAGTTAACACACGATACCATTGCCGTTGATGCACTACAGCATACGCATTGAAGGACAAACGATAAAACACATCCTGACGTTGAAAGGAATAAATAGATATGATTACTGTTATCGCAATGAGAATTAAATTAATCATGTAATATTGATGAGATTAAAATGAAATGCAAAAGTACACAAATTTTCGCTAAACTGTTTCAATTAGGTCTATAGTATAATATTGCAATAATATAAATGTATCATTATAATGGGCTTATAAAAAAACATGCTACTATGCATATTTACATAAAAAAAAGCTATATTTGCCGAATAAATAAAACAGGATGCTCAATTATTAAAGTATTGTTATTAAAAGGTATCACACATGAAAAAAATTTATCTCCTCTTACTTTTTGGGTATTTATTCCCAAGCGTATTCGCTCAAACTTATTCCAAAAACAAAATGGTGCCACTCACTGCTTCATACGATGCATTTATACCAACGATTACCTTGCATTGGTTGGAACAAGAAAATACGACTTCCTATGACATTTACCGTAAAACAAAAGAGTCAGACACTTGGACTGACAATCTAGCCACAGGATTAAGTGCAACAACCACAACCTTTGTTGACACAAACATAGAAAAAGGCAAAGAATACGAATACATTATCAGGCGAAATTTTTCGGATGCCCCTAGTGTAGGTTATGGTTTTATTCTTTGCGCCATCGAACGTCCGGCTATCTATAATCAAGGCATTCTATTATTAGTGGTTGACACTCTTACCTGTGATAGTTTACAATTTGAAATTCAAAGATGGATAGAAGATGCGGAAAGTGATGGATGGATAGTAAAAACAATAGGTGTAAATCCTTCCGATCAAGTTGAGGATGTTAAATCATACATTGTTACGCGCTATTGGGAAGATGCCGACAACACCCAAGCATTGTTTCTTTTGGGTCGCGTTCCGGTGGCGTATTCCGGCAACATCTGTCCCGATGGGCATCCCGATCATTACGGCGCCTGGCCTGCCGATGGATATTATGCTGAATTAGATGGCAATTGGACGGATGTAAGTGTTAACAATACCTCTTCCGGAAAAGAAAGAACCAACAATATCCCCGGTGATGGCAAATTCGACCAATCAACGTTTCCTACTTCTGTTGACTTACAAATGGGTAGAGTCGACATGCGCCATTTACCCCTCTATACAAAAAGTGAAGTTACCTTATTGAAACAATACCTCGATA
>JAQVNO010000104.1 GCA_028703095.1 Bacteroidales bacterium | reverse complement strand
GTATGGATGAAATGATTGCCACCGATAGCCATAAGATCACCATCTCCGGCTGTAATCCAAACACTTAATTGGCGGTTCGATACTCTGATTCCTGTAGCCAAAGGAGTAGCTCTTCCATGAATGCCATGAAAACCAAAAGTATTCATATAATATGGAAAACGAGAAGCACAACCGATACCTGAAACGACACAAAAATTTTCTCTTTTATAGCCGATTTTAGGAAAAACATTTTCTACAGATGCCAAAATAGCATGCGAGCCACATCCCGGACACCATTTAACCATTTGATCGCTTGCAAAATCTACTTTTGATAATGGAATTGTTGAACGTTCTATCATATTAAAACTCATAGTTTATTCCTCCTCTAAATTTTGATTAAAAGTATTCTTTAATTCTGTTGTCGTAAAAGGTATTCCCATTACTTTATTATATTTACGATATGTAAATTGCGGATGTACGATTGATAAATAATTAGCAAACTGTGCATCACTCAATTCACAAACTATGATTTTTTTAAACTTAGAAAACACCTTTGCTGTATTTTTCGGTAAAGGCATTATATGTTTAAAATGCGCTAAACTAATCTTTTTACCTTCTTTTTGCAATTCACGTACGGCAACATAAGTTTGACCTTTTGTTCCGCCCCAACTAACAACGAGTAATTCACCCGATTCATCACCAATTATTTCTTGTTCCGGAATATAATCAGCAACTCGTTGCACTTTTTCGTTACGGAATCTCACCATTTTTTCATGATTCACAGGATCTGTTGATACTGCACCATAAACATCAGATTTTTCTAAGCCCCCTACTCTATGTTCCAGCCCTTCTGTTCCTGGTAACGCCCATTGACGAGCCAATGTTTTTTCATCTCTGCGATAAGGTTTATAATTAGCATCATTTTTAATTGCAATAGGCGGAATGATACTCGGCAAGTCGGCGACCTTTGGAATCCTGAATAATTCTGTTCCTTGACCTATATACCCGTCTGTCATAAGAATAACAGGGGTCATATGTTCCATCGAAAGTTTAGCGGCCGTATATGCCGATTCAAAACAATCACTCGGTGATGTAGCAGCAATTACAATACATGGGCAAGAACCATTCCGTCCATAGAGTACTTGTAACAAATCAGCTTGTTCTGATTTTGTAGGCAATCCTGTAGAAGGACCCCCTCTTTGAACATCCACAATTACTAATGGCAACTCCGTCATAACAGCTAACCCTATCGCTTCTGATTTAAGTGACAAACCGGGTCCTGATGTTGAAGTAACCGCCATTGAGCCAGCGTATGAAGCACCTATAGCAGCACAAATCCCTGCTATTTCATCTTCACACTGCATAACTTTAGCATTTAATGATTTGCGACTTGCTAACTCTACCAAAATATCGGTTGCAGGAGTTATCGGATAAGAACCTAAAAACAAAGGTCTCCCTGAGCGTTCCGACGCAGCTAATAATCCCCAAGCCGTAGCAATATTACCACATAAATTACGATATCTTCCTTTTTGTAACTTAGCTGTAGGAACATGATATCGTGATTCAACACTTTCAATACTTTCCGCATAAATATACCCTGCTTTTAAAACTGCAATATTTACGTCTGCAATAACAGGATTTTTCTTAAATTTTAATTCAATTTGTTTTGATAAAATATCCAAATCTCTATCAAATATAAATGCTACCATTCCCAAAGCATACATATTTTTAGTTCTTTCAGCAATCTTAAAGTCTAAACCTTTATCCAAGGCTATTTGTTTGGCTAAAGATGTTATGGGTGCTTTAATGATATTAAAACTCGACATACTACCATCTTCAAGTGGATTAGTGGTATAACCGGCTTTTTCAATTGCTTTTTCAACAAATGTATCAGCATCAACAATTATCGTTCCTCCGAGAATCACCCATTGTAAATTGGCTTTTAAAGATGCAGGATTCATAGCTACCAAAACATCACATTTATCACCAATGGTACTTATTTCTCTACCAATATGAACTTGAAATCCGGAAACGCCGGCAACAGTATTGTGCGGAGCTCGGATTTCGGCCGGATAATCAGGAAAAGTAGATAAATCATTTCCCGACATCGCAGAAGTATCGGAAAATAACGTGCCTGAAAGTTGCATTCCATCGCCACAATCTCCTGCAAATTTAATTACAACACTTTCCTTTTCAACAACTTCTATTTTTCTTTTTGTCATAACTTATACTATATTTTTTTACGAATCTTTTAAGATATTTTTTTTGCAAAAGTATAGCTTTTATTTTGAATAACCCAATATTCTTGAAAATATTTTCTTGAATTTTTTTATTACTTTATTGCAATAAAAAAATTAGTTTTTTTTAGTAAGCGTAAACGTAAATACTTCTTTTATTTTTTTACGCGCCAAATAAAGGATTAAGTAATAAATAGCTAACAATAAAAATGCAATTAATAACACTAAAGCATCATTATTGATGATACTTAATCCGATAAAAATACTCCCTACAAGAACAATAACAGGAATTACATAAGCAAATAAAACAGCTGTTAAACCTAAAGTTGTCTTCAGTTGAACATTTACGATTTCGCCTACTTCATAATCATGAGGATTCGAAGAATAAACATCTATGATTTTATCCTGTGCATTAAAAATCATACATGCTTTTTTGCTTTTACAATTCTGACATGCTTCATTAATCGTTATTTGAACATGTATGCAATCATCAGAAAAAGCAACAATTTTTCCCTCGTGTACTTCCTGATTAGGCAACATAAATTAGCGGGGTAACATACTTTCAATGACTGCACGCATATCCTTCTCAGAAATCATACCCATAGCTGATTGTGGCTGCCCATTTAATGGACAAAATAAGAAAAAAGGGATGGAGTTAATGGCAAAAGCACTTGCTATATCTTTATTATTATCAATATTGATTTTATAAATAATAATTTCCCCTTCATATTCTTTGGCTAATTTTTCCAGAATGGGATCCATCATTTTACAAGGACGACACCAATCTGCGTAAAAATCAACTATACAAGGTTTTGTCCCTTTGTATTGCCATGTGCTATTTGTACTAAAATCATGAATATATTTTATAAATTCATACGAATTAATTTTAACAGGGGTACCAACAATTTCAGGAGTGTCTAATTTTTCAGGAATAACAACAGCAACTTCTTCCGAAAGGATTTCTTCTGACTTTTGGTTGGTTTTCGAATTTGAATTGCATGAAATATACAAAAACACTATGCTTAATAAACTAAAAACTAATCTTCTCATTTTTTATATATGTATTTATTTTTTAATTGCGAAATTATATTTTTATTACGTACGAATTCCCGATTTTTGTTATTTTATTACAAATTCTTTTCTATTGGAAAATAAATTTATCTATGACGTTAATCTAACTTTCTAAAAGTATTTAATTCTCTTTTACATCCATCACATCTCTTAATACATTTCCAAGTAGCATAAATGCTAATACTAATAACATAATAGCGATACCGGGGACAATAGCCAAATAAGCATAATCCAAAATAATGTAACCATAATTTTCTTTTATCATTGTACCCCAAGAGGGCATAGGAGGTTGAACTCCAATTCCTAAAAAACTTAAACCGGCTTCTGTTAAGATAGCAGAAGCAAAATTGGCAGCAGAAATTACAATGATAGTACCAGATATATTAGGGAGTATATGTTTAAAAATAATGGTCATATTTTTAAAACCTAAAGATTTAGATGCTTCTACAAATTCTCTTTCACGTAAACTGATTACTTGACCTCTTACTACACGGGCAATATCAACCCACATGGTAAGCCCAATAGCAACAAAAATCTGCCAAAAACCTGCACCTAAGGCAAAACTGATAGCTATAACGAGCAAAAGTGTTGGAATTGACCATACAACATTAATAAACCACATGATAACATCATCTATTATTCCTCGATAATAACCGGCAAGAGAACCTAAAAAAACACCTATTAATAAAGCAATGGAAACCGAAACAAACCCAACCGACAAACTTACTCTTGCCCCTATGATTAATTGACTTAGCACATCTCTTCCATATCTATCTGTTCCTAACCAATACCTTTTATTTACAAAGTGTTTCTCTTTGACAATCTTTTGCAATGTCACAATAGGGATAATGTGATTTTTTAAATATATATCAGTAAAATGCAAATTAGAACCATCAAAATATGTCATTGAATTATTCTTAATGGGATAAACTACCTCTGACAGAGAAAAGCCTGAAATATTATAAGGTGGTAATTCCTGATAACGTTCCACAATAATAGAATCCCTTGAAAACTTATACGATGAAATGGGGATAAAACGATGAGTGCTTTGTTGACCAAAAAACATTTTTTTTACAAAATTCTGTTTCTCGACAATTTGATTTTTCCGCACACACAACATGGATATTTGAGTAGTAGGTTTTTGTAATCTAATTTCCAATATCTGTTCATTAGCATAAGGGGTGGAATCGGGCACAATTAAATAACCTAAAATTGCAATCAAGGCAACAAAAAACAAAAAAAACAACAAAATACTACCTTGTTTATTTTTCCTAAATTTTTTCCATGCAATTTTGGTTATTGACTGTGATGTATATTCTTTTTTATTCTGAAAAAACAATCCCATAATTGCTAAAGTGTTAAATAAAACATAAACGTATTATGATAAGGCTTGATTAACTTCTGAGGCTTCTTCTAAAATCTGATTATATTCTTCGGGAGTTAAATCCGCAAAGAAAAAATGAACCGGATTTACTTTTTGCCCGTTCTTTATTACTTCATAATGTAAATGCGTTGAAACAGATAAACCGGTACTTCCCATATAGCCGATTATTTCTCCTCTTTTTACGCGTTGCCCTCCTTTTACGGCTTTTTTAGACAAATGGGCATACACTGTAGCATAACCATAACCATGATCAATTATGACTGTTATTCCATAGCCTGACCCTGCTTTTTTATGGCTAACAATACCATCGGCTGTTGCATAAATAGGCGTCCCTTTTCTACCTATTAAATCAATACCTGTATGTCTGCGTAAAATTTTATATATCGGATGATATCGCATGCCAAATCCGGATACCACTTTCGGATTTTTCACCGGTGATATAGCAGGAATAGCAGCAAATATGGCATCTTTTTGCTGACTTAGTTCCCATAATTCTTTATAAGAAGACAATTGTATTTTCGACCTCGAAATTAAAATATCAAGTTTTCTGGATAAATCCGTTAATGCTTTCGACTGATTTTGTATATTATGATAATCATACGTCAAATTTAGATTTTCTAAGCTTGTACTTCTATTCTTTAAGGGTTCGGCCTCAAGTAAAACTCTGTATAGATTATCATCTTTTTGTTCCATACCTTGTAATACATTAGATAAGATGTTAATTTTTTTTTCTAACGCATTAATTTTAATTCCCGTAGCATCTAATTCCCGTATAAGCCTTTTTTCTTTGGGAGAAGTAAAAAAATAGGAATAGATAAGTACGATAACCACAGCATAAGAAATTCCAACAAAAAAAAACGTTAGCATTTTGCGCAAACGCTTTTTGAATGTAATTATTTCTTTCTCAAACGAAAGAGATTTGTGATTAAATTTATATTTCATCTAAAAATTGACTGAAATCTATACAGATACGTTTTAAAACGTTAAAGCATTTTGATTATTGCATTACCGTACTCTCAAGTTTCTACCTTCACGTATCATATCACTTTTTAATCCGTTTAATTTTTTAATTGTAGAAACGTTAGTGCGATATTTTCGTGCAATGCCTGATAATGTTTCCCCGGATTTAACTCTATGATAGGTTGCATTCCCTGAATTTCTTCCACTTTTGGCAACCTGGCCATAAGGAGTTCTATAATTAAAGGTTTCCTTTGTAATATATAAAGTATCCATACGTAATTTTTTTCTTTCAAAATCAATAAGTATTTCCGGATCAAATGGATTTCCTTTATAACGTACTTCAAAATGTAAATGAGGACCTGTAGAACGACCTGTACTACCAATCAAAGCAATAATATCTCCGGCTTTTACTTCTTGATTTTGTTTTACTAATAACTTGGAAGAATGCGCATAAAAAGTTTCTAAACCATTTTCGTGTCTCACAACTAATACATTTCCATAGGTTCTACTTCGCTTTGCTATACGTACGACTCCATCAAACACACAATAAATTGGCTCCCCATATTGATTTTTAGTATCAATTCCATAGTGATAACGATAACGTCTCCATCCGAAACGGGAAGTAACTTCTCCAAAATAAGGTAGCATATATCCTTCGATAGGATCAAATAATGGCAAACAAATTGTATCGTTAAAGTTTTTAAAATCAGTTTTGGGTATATGAATGGAAACAGAATCCCAATTTTCGAGCATCATTGTTAAGAGCTCATCAGATATCATGGTAGTATCATAGTCATCATACCAACCATCTACCAATGTATCAGAATCTAAATCTCCTTCATCTAAAAAAAACATGGTTGCCGGATCGTTAAAATAATAAGGATAAATAGAATTTATGAAATCACTATCATGAACACTTTCTACTATAGTAGGTTCAAAATTATAATCGTCGGAATAATTATTTTCAATTTCTTCAATACGTAGGGAATCTATTATTCTCTGCCGGTAGAGTTTGCTACACACATCACGATTAACATAGGCATAAGCAAACATAATATCAGAAGCATTTCGCCTGTTTATTTTAGAAAAATAACACATTGCCATGGAATCATTCTCTTCGTATTGATACAATTGCCCTAACACAAACTGTATTCTTATTTTAAAAGCCTTATCAATCTGTTTAATTTGAAAAATTTCTTCCAACAAAGGTATAGCGTATGAGTATTTTTCATTTCGGATATAATTATCTGCCTTAATTTTCATCCATTGTGTATATAAAGGCATTGTATCTTTCAAGTTTTTCCTTGCAAAATCAAGGTATTCTTCTGCTTTTTCAAATTCATTTAAACACATATTTATTTTTGCAATCCACACATAAGCCTCGGCATAAAAAATACTTTGTGGATATTCATCAATCAGCGTTTCAAAAACAAACTGAGATTGTTCGTACTGTTGTTGGCAATAGTACGTTTTACCTAACAACACATATATTTCATCTATATTAGGACATAGTATAGAAGTGTCTGTTTTTACATTATTTATTTCAATATTAGCTTTGGTCGCCAAATCAGCTAAAAATTTTTGTTTTTTTATTGAAGAACCTTGAAAATCACAATTATAAAGTAACAAAACACAAGCATAATCGTCATCAAAACGATTTTCTACGACATCAATATACTTGTTAATTTGTTTATGTTTGGTGGATAAATCAGAAAAACAACCTTGTTGTTTTGGTAATGATTGCGCAATTATATAACTACCAAACATACATTGAGATAGAAATAATAATAAATAAAGCCGCTGTATTCCCTTCAAAATAATTTAATTTTAGTAAAAAAATAATTTGCAAAAGTAGCGTTTTTTTTTGCAAGCCACATCATCACTTGCAAATTTCAAACCAAAAAAAAAAATTTTTCGATTTTATTACAATTATTCTGTTCACAATTTATTTATCTAAAAATGGATACTTTACCATTTATTTTACAAATCACTATTTATTTTTCTCTATTTGCTGACATATTTTTTTCTATTTTTCGTTAACATAAAGTATGATTAATT
>JAQVNO010000019.1:11087-30161 GCA_028703095.1 Bacteroidales bacterium | reverse complement strand
GGAAAAAGTAAATGTGGTAGAAAAAGGAATTTTAAAGAATTTCTTAATGACACGTACTCCAATAGACGGTTTTCCGAAATCTAATGGACATGCAAGAGCATCTATAGGGCAACAAGTTGTTTCGCGTCAGTCTAATTTGATTGTAGAAACTAAAAAACCATATACGGATGTGCAATTAAGGCAAATGTTAATACAAGAAGCTAAAAAACAAGGTAAGGAATATGGTTATTGGTTTGAACAGGTTCAGGGTGGATTTACATTAACCGGTCGATGGCTACCTAACTCCTTCAATGTTACACCTGTTGAAGTGTATCGTGTGTTTGTTGATGGTCGCCCGGATGAATTGGTAAGAGGTGTAGATTTGGTTGGAACACCCTTAGCTATATTTTCACAAATAGAAGCTGTTGGGGATAATTATGGTGCTTTCCATGGTGTTTGTGGTGCAGAATCGGGAAGGGTAGAGGTTAGCTGTTGCTCACCGGCTGTTTTTGTGAAACAAATTGAAACGCAGCGAAAGGGAAAAAACCAAGACATTGCCCCCATACTCGATAGACCTTACGAAGAGGCAGTCCCTCAAACGGATAATTTTACTGATTTGGCATTCAGAGCAATGAAAGCTGAAATCGACAGAAATATGGGCTTAAAATTAGATACCTTAAAAAAGCCCTATTACATCAGTTATATGATTGCGGATGGAAAATTCATTGAGGTAAACAGTTCGTTAGGAGGTGTTATAAGTTCATTTGAAGAACCGTTAAGGAATTATCATGCCATGGTATTGGTAGGAGATGATAATCGAAATAATTTGAATTTCAGCAAAAATGAATTTGACTTCTTCTTAGATGGTTTTAGTACTATTGAAATGCCGATTGAAAACGATTATAATGTTATGCGAATCTGTTTATGGAATTCTTCCGATGAATTGTATAAAAAAGCTGTTCAAGAAATTGAAGAGAAAAATACGGCAATACAACAGCAAAATCTTTCGGAAGAAGAATTAAGTTTGCCTGATTTTTCTAAAGTCCCTATTCGAACAATGTTAATAGAAACTCAGAAGGAAAATATTAGCAAACAAAGTGTAGAACAATTATCAACAGAATTGTCTATTGTTTTAACCGATTATCCGTTTCTTATCAAGTCTAATGTTACTATTTCTGATATTCAAGCGGATGTTTTGTATTTAAACGGTGAAGGCATGCAATATAAACAAACCTTATCATTGGTGCATGTATCGGTTACTGCCGTTACGAAATCTGATGACGGGGAAATATTAAGTGATAATCTGCATATTTATACGCATACATTTAGTCAATTACCGGATAAAGAAAAGATAAAAGAACAAATACGTGAAATGGCGAATCGCTTAGAGAAGATGCGAATAGCGCCTGTGCAAGACAATGTATATAAAGGGATGGTTATGTTTGAAGGAGATGCGGTTGGAGATTTGATTAGTAAATCGTTTTTTAGTTCCGGCAATGGCTTGCTTTCAAAGCGTAAAAAAATAAATGGAGAGTCTTCTTCTATTGATATATTTTCTTTATTAGGAGGAAGTTCGGATGAAAATAAATATGAAGATATGATTAATAAGCAGGTTATTGACCCTGCTATTTCTATCACAGCGATTAATACAAGAGAAACATTTAACGGCATCCCCTTAATAGGTTCGTATAAAGTAGATGCAGAAGGCGTTAGTGCAAAATATAATCTGCCATTGATTAAAAATGGAGTGTTAATCATGTTACTAAATGATCGTATACCATCTCAAAAAATCAGAGAATCAAATGCACATAAGCGTTTTAATTTTACAAAAGATGTATTGTCTCCAAGCTTGGGACCGGGAGTTATAGAGGTAACTGCTAGTAAAACGATGAGTAAGGATAAAATGAAAAAACAGCTGCTAAGTATGGCAAAAAAACAATCTGATACTTATGCATACATTATACGAAAAATTGATGCTAATGTGGTGGGAATTAGCGATGTTTCATCCTTTTTATTAGGCTTGACATCAGGGTCGAATGCGGTTAAAATTGCCTTGATTTATAGGGTGTCGGTAGCAGATGGAACAGAAACCTTAGTCCGTATGGCAAGTATGTCGGAGTTAACTATGGATAATTTCAAAGAAGTAGTTGCCGTTTCGAGTGAACAACAAGCCATAAATATGTTATTGAATTGTTCCTCAGGAGGAGTGATTTCAAAGCTGTTTTCTGTAGCTAGTTCAGGTATCCCATGCAGTTTTATTCTTCCTGAAGCAATTATATTATCAGATATTGAAATAAAGAAAGATAAAAATGTAATATTACAAAAGGAGTACATTACCCCCAATCCTTTGTCTGAATAATAACAGAAACAATAAGATAGCAAAACGGATAACAATCATTGTCATCCGTTTTTTTTATACTATATGTTAAAATAACATTAACACATAGAGATAGAATTAAAAATTAAGTAATTTTGCTTATAATTAAAAAGCAACAAAAAAATATTGTATGTCCGTCAATCAAAGTCCATTAGTGTTGGGTTATGGTAATATTGGGAAATTGTTATGGCAGTATTCCATTCCATCTATCATAGCCATGGTTGCCACATCTCTTTATAATATTATTGATAGTATTTTTATTGGACATGGTGTTGGAGCGATGGCAATTTCCGGACTTGCCATTACATTTCCATTTATGAATTTAGGGGCTGCTTTCGGTTCCTTGATAGGGGTTGGTGGTGCAGCCATTATGTCGGTGCGATTGGGCGCCAAAGACAAACGCAGTGCGGAGGAAATTCTCGGTAATTTAGTGTTGTTAAATGTTATCAGTGGCTTGTTTTTTTCTGTTTTCTGTTTAATTTTTTTAGATCCTATACTGCTTTTTTTTGGTGCAAGCGATGTAACATTACCTTATGCTCGTTCTTTTATGAAAGTCTTACTTTACGGAAATGTTATCACGCACTTGTATTTTGGTTTAAATGGCTTAATACGTTCATCAGGATATCCAACCAAAGCCATGATTACAGTTTTGATTTCTGTTATGGTTAATTTTCTTTTAGCACCTTTGTTTATTTTTGTATTTAAATGGGGTATGACCGGTGCTGCTTTGGCAACATTGTTAGCACAATTTTCGGCTCTTATTTTTGAACTCTTTCATTTTTTTAATAAAAAAAGTTATATACGATTTTTATCTGATATTTTTAAATTAAAAAAAGATATTGTCTATGATATCATTTCAATAGGTGTTGCTCCTTTTCTCCTGAATGCTTGTGCTTCTTTTATTGTTATCGTCATCAACAGAAAACTGCTGTTTTATGGTGGTGATTTGGCAGTAGGGGCTTTTGGCATCGTCAATCGGCTGTCCATGCTTTTTATTATGATAGTCCTTGGATTGACACAAGGCATGCAACCCATTGTAGGGTATAATTTTGGGGCAAAACAATACGATAGAGTGTTGAAAACATTTAAATATACTGTTTTTTATGCAGTGGGAATTACCAGTTTAGGCTTTCTTTTAGGGGAAATCTTTCCAACGTATATGGTTTCTTTATTTACTACAGATAGTGAATTAATACGTTTGTCAAAAGAAGGCTTGCAAATTTCTATGGCAATTTTCCCTATTGTTGGGTTTCAAATGGTAGTGAGTCAGTTTTTTCAATCTATTGGAAAAGCCAAACAAGCAGTCTTTTTATCAGTCTCGCGCCAAATGTTGTTTTTATTGCCGGTTTTGTTTATTTTGCCAAATTTCTTTGGGTCAATAGGAGTGTGGCTGAGTTTGCCCGTTTCCGACTTTTTGGCAACTCTAGTCGCTCTGGGTTTAATTATAAAACAATTGAATACATTTAAAAAATAAAATAAAGATGGAAAATATAAACGTAAAATTTATCATTAATATTGGCCGTCAGGTAGGTTCAGGAGGTATAGAAATTGGCAAAATGCTTGCCGATAGGTTTCATATTGCATTTTACGATAAATCATTACTTGAATTGGCAGCCAAAGAAACCGGATTAGATTCCAAGTATTTTGAAAAAGCCGACGAAAAACCTACCAATAAATTTCTTTTTGCGCTGGCAAATAATGCCATGAACGTAAATTATGAAAATTTTTTAAGCAGAGATGAATTGTTTAAATTTCAAGCCAATGTAATACGAAAAATTGCTTCAGAGAAATCTTGTGTTATTTTAGGTCGCACTTCCGATTATATACTGCGTGATTTTGAAAATTGTTTTAATTTTTTTATCCATGCCCCTATGGAAAAAAGAGTAGAGGCAGTTATGAAACAAGAAAATATGTCGGAAAATAATGCAAGCCATATGATAACTAAAGTAGATAAGAAAAGAGCCAACTACTATAATTATTATACAAATAAAATATGGGGAAATGCTGCTTCTTATCATTTATCGGTTGATTCTTCTGTCTTGGGATGGGAAGGAACCGCTGACATATTAAAAACGTTTATAGAATCTAAATTGTTAATAACTAAATAATTTCATATGAATATAAAAAAAATATTTCTTTTAGTAGTATGCATTTTCTTATTGCATACCGTGTTTTCGCAAGACCTTGTTCAATGGGGGATTAAGTTCGGCTTTGATGTGCCAACCAATACCAAAGATTTTAATGCGGCTTTAGCATATAAGAAAACAATAAATTATAATGTAGGCTTGCAATTACGGGTAGGCGAGCGTTGGTTCGGACAAACGGGGATAGATTATCATATTAATAAATGTTCACTTTTATGGCAAGATACTTCTCATCAAGACATGGAACTGGGATATATGTCCATTCCTTTGCAAGCCGGATTTTATATGATACAAAGCGAGAAAGTCGCTTTTCGTGCGTTGCTGGGTGTACAATACCGAGCCTTGGTTCGTTTGTCGAAAAATGATATTGGTATAGAAAATAAGCATTTTAATATCCATAATTTTGATATTATTGGTGGGTTGGGCTTAGATATCTATTCCTTTACGCTTGATTTTGGCTATAGAAAAACAGTTAACACTATCATGCCCAACTCCAAACATTACAGAGATATGTTTACCATGTCTGTGGGTCTTATTTTTTAAACAGATAAATCTTTGTAATGATTTTTGGCTTATCCGGCAAAGCCCTCATAGACAAATTCTAAATCATAAATAGCAGTATATTAGAAGACTAATAATGTTTTTTTTAGAAACTATCTGCCTATTTTATCTTGAAAATTTCTTTGCATATTAAAAAAATGTTTACTTTTGCAAAGAAGCAGTGTCTTTTTTATAAGATTGGTATTCAGATATTCTATGGATTTAAATACAAAAGAAAATAAAAAAAATAATAATGAGCTTGGAGCACAGCGAACAAGAGATAATCAGAAGAGAGAAATTAAAAGCATTTGAAACGCAGGGTATAAATGCATATCCCGCTGACGAATATCCGGTAAATGCTTATTCTATGGATATACTTAAAAATTTTGAAACGCAACCCGAATCCTATCAAGAAGTATGCGTTGCCGGAAGGATAATGAGTCAACGTATCATGGGAGCTGTATCTTTTTATGAATTACAAGATGCGTATGGACGTATACAAGTATATACTAAAAGAGATGAAATTTGTCCGGATGAAGATAAAAGTTTGTACAATTTAGTGTATAAAAAATTGGATATCGGGGATATTATTGGAGTGAAAGGCTTTGTGTTTATTACACAAATGGGAGAGATTACCATTCATGTAAAAGAATTTACATTGCTTTCCAAATCTTTACGCCCATTACCTATTGTAAAACAAACGGAAGAAAAGACCTACGATGCTTTTACCGATCCGGAACAACGCTACCGCATGCGTTATCTGGATTTGATTGTGAATCCTCATGTGAAGGAAACGTTTATACAACGTACAAAAATCATCAATGAAATACGAAATTATTACAACGAACAAGGCTACCTCGAAGTTGAAACACCTGTATTGCAATCAATACCCGGTGGAGCAGCTGCTCGACCTTTTGTTACGCATCACAATGCCTTAGATATTCCTTTATATTTACGTATTGCCAATGAATTATATTTAAAGCGTTTGATAGTAGGTGGTTTTGATGGCGTGTATGAATTCAGTCGGAATTTTCGAAATGAAGGAATGGACAGAACACACAACCCTGAATTTACATGCATGGAGTTATATGTTGCCTATAAAGATTATCAATGGATGATGCATTCCGTTGAAGTTTTAATAGAACGTATTTCCGTAACATTACATACTACCACTAAAATACAAGTGGGTGATGCTGTTATTGATTTCAAAACACCTTTTGCCCGTGTGAGTATTTTGGATGCAATACATCAACATACGGGTTTTGATGTGAGTGCTATGAATGAAAATCAATTGCGAGATGTTTGTAATCAATTGAAGATAGAAACCGATGAAAGCATGGGAGTAGGAAAATTAATCGATGAAATCTTTAGCGAAACGTGCGAACATCATTATATTCAACCTACTTTTATCATGGATTATCCCATAGAAATGTCGCCTTTGTGTAAGCGTCATCGTAGCAACCCAAAACTTACCGAACGGTTTGAATTAATGGTTAACGGTAAAGAGTTGGCAAATGCTTATTCCGAATTAAATGACCCTATCGATCAACGAAATCGCTTTGAAGAACAATTGCGTTTGTTGGAAAAAGGTGATGATGAAGCCATGTATATCGATCAGGACTTTTTACGTGCCTTGGAATACGGGATGCCACCAACATCCGGTGTGGGTATAGGTATTGACCGTTTGGTAATGTTTATGACGAATTCTCCCTCTATTCAGGATGTTTTGTTATTTCCGCAAATGAAACCGGAAAAGCAAATAGCGGTAGCCAAAGACGAAGAATTTGAAAAAATAGGAGTTTCTAAAGCATGGATACCGGCAATCAGACAATTAGGAATACAAACCATCACCGATTTAAAAGCAACAAGCGACACCAAACTTTTTAATGATTTGAACGGACTGAGAAAAAAAATGAAGTTAGAAATTGATGCTTTACAATTAGATGAAGTAAAATCATGGTTAAAGAATAAATAATTAATAGTAACAATACAATATAAAAATGGCAAAAGAAGCAACACAGAGACAAAAACGAATTATACTTCCGGAGGTCGACATGCAGGGACGGGTGCTACCTCAAGCCATCGAATTTGAAGAAGCGGTCTTAGGAGCCATGATGTTGGAACAAAATGCTGCCGTGAGTGTTATCGATATGTTGCATGAAGAGATGTTCTATAAAGAATCTCATCAAAAAATCTATAAGGCCATTAAGCAAGTCTTTCTTGCCAGCGACCCGGTTGATTTATTGTCAGTAGCTAATCGCTTGCGTAAGAATGGAGATTTGGATACCATAGGAGGAGCTTATTATTTATCGTCTCTCACCAATCGTGTTGTTTCTTCTGCGAATATTGAATACCATGCACGCATTGTTTCCGAAAAATATATTCAACGAAAATTGATTGCTGTTTCAACAGAAACCATACACGATGCCTATGATCATAGTTTGGATGTGCTTGAAATGTTGGATAAAGCAGAAAAAAATCTTTTTGACATTGCCGAACAAAATTTTAGAAGAGACTCCCGAACGATGCCCGACCTTATCAGAGAAGTACTCGCCGATTTGCAAGCTATTAAGACATCGGATAAAAAATTAAGAGGGCTTCCTTCCGGTTTTACGGAATTAGATAGAGTTACCAATGGCTGGCAAAAAGCTAATTTAATTATATTGGCTGCCCGTCCCGGTATGGGGAAAACTGCTTTTGTGCTTTCTATGGCTCGACACATTGCTATCGATCAAGAAAAACCAATTGCTTTCTTTTCTCTTGAAATGTCAGCATCCGACTTGGCTTTACGTCTTATCTCTGCTGAATCAGGATTTTATCAAAATAAATTGAAAAGAGGGGATTTAAGTGATGATGATTGGCGTGTTTTGGTAAATAAAATGACCGAACTGGAAAATGCCAAATTATTAATTGACGATACTGCCGGATTATCCATATTCGAATTGAGAGCTAAATGTCGTCGATTTAAACAGCAATATGATATACAAGGGGTAATAGTTGATTATCTTCAATTGATGTCTTCCGGTTTAGATGTTAAGGGTATGAATAGAGAACAAGAGATAAGTAGTATATCGCGTTCATTGAAAGCTCTTTCCAAAGAATTAGATATTCCTGTTATTGCCTTATCTCAATTAAATCGGTCGGTCGAATCTCGTTCATCACAATCAAAACGACCTCAATTGTCGGACTTACGTGAATCCGGAGCGATAGAACAAGATGCAGATTTGGTATTGTTTATCTATCGTCCTGATTATTATAAAATTGATACTTTTGAAGACGGTTCTCCGGCAATGGGCTTGGCTGAAATAATGATTGCAAAACATAGAAATGGTGCATTAAAAGATGTGAAATTGCGCTTTACACCTGAGTATGCAAAGTTTACTGATTTGAACGATTTTGATAATTTTAAGCCAATTTCTTCACTATCAAAAAATACTCCTTTAGATAGTTTTAATACGATTCCATCCAGAATAAACGATGACATTGGATCAACACTACCTCCTACAGAACAAACAATGTATCCTGCGGATGATGAAGATCCGTTTTAATATGAATATTAATTAAAATATATATATTATGATACATATCAAAGATTTTGATTTTAAGGATAAAAAAGTATTAGTACGTGTTGATTATAATGTGCCTTTGAATGAAAAGTTTGAAATTGAAGATACCACCCGTATCGATGCTTCATTGAGAACCATTAACAAAATATTAATGGATGGAGGGGCTGCTATTCTTTTGTCTCATTTAGGACGTCCGGAGGGTGTAGAAGCGAAGTATTCACTCGAACATGTGCTTTCTTATTTGCAGAAAAAAGTAGATGTAAAAGTATTTTTTGCCGAAGATTGTATAGGAGAAGAAGCGCAACGTCTTGTTGATGCATTGCCGCCGCGTAAAATATTGTTGTTGGAAAATTTGCGTTTTCACGAAGAAGAAATGAAGGGAGATGTTGATTTTGCTAAAAAGTTAGCATCTTATGGTGATGTATATGTAAACGATGCTTTTTCAGCAGCTCACAGGGAACATGCTTCTACTGCTGTTATTGCTCGTTTCTTTCCGAAAAATAAAATGTTCGGTTTTCTGATGCAAGAGGAAATAGATAATTTAAACAAAGTTATGTTAAATCCGAAACATCCGTTTACTGCTGTTTTGGGAGGGTCTAAAATATCAACAAAAATAGATATTATCAATCATTTACTTTCAAAAGTAGATAATATTATTCTTGGCGGTGGAATGAATTATACCTTGCATAAAGCCATGGGTGGTGATATTGGTTCTTCTTTGTATGAAGAAAATATGATACCTGTTGCGAAAGAAATTATTAAAAAAGCAAAAGATTTTGATGTAAATATTTATATATCTGTTGATACGGTTACTGCCAATAAATTTTCTAACGATGCCATACGAAGAATTTATGATACGTCGGAAATACCGGATGATATGGAAGGAATGGATATTGGACCGGAAAGTTGTGTTAAATATAGGGATATTATTTTGAAATCTGAAACTATCCTATGGAATGGTCCTCTTGGTGTGTTTGAATTCGATAATTTCAGTAATGGAACCTATATGATAGCCGATGCAATTGTCAGAGCTACTGAAAAAGGATCCTTTTCATTAGTAGGTGGCGGTGACACCATATCTTCTATTAATAAATTCAAACTGGCAGATAAATTTAATTATATCTCTACCGCCGGTGGCGCTATGCTGGAATTCTGTGAAGGAAGAGAATTACCCGGCATTAAAAGTATTTTAGAAAATAATCATTAATAGTATTCGTAAAAATTATTTATTATGAAACATCTTATTGCTCCGTCCTTATTGTCAGCTGATTTTGGTAATCTACAACGTGATATTGAAATGATAAATAAAAGTAAAGCCGACTGGTTTCACTTAGATATTATGGATGGAAATTTTGTTCCGAATCTATCTATCGGCTTTCCTGTATTGAAAGTCATTGCACAATACGCAACAAAGCCTTTAGATATCCATTTAATGATACATAATCCGGATTTTTATATCGAGCGTTTTTGTACTGAAGCCAGAGCATCGGTACTAACCGTTCATTATGAAGCTTGTACGCATTTGCACAGGAGTTTGCAAAGCATAAAAAAAATGAAAGTGAAAACCGGTGTCTCTCTGAATCCCCATACGCCGGTGGATGTATTGGAAGATATTCTTTGTGAGACAGATGTTGTTTTATTAATGTCGGTAAATCCCGGATTCGGCGGACAAAAATTTATAGAAAATACCTATCGCAAGATCGAAAAATTAAAAGCTATGATACAGTCTCAAGGTCTCACTACCTTGATAGAAGTTGATGGGGGTGTCGATTTAAAGAATTATAAAAAATTATTGGCTGCCGGTGCCGATGTTTTAGTGTGCGGGTATGCTGTTTTTAGTTCGGATAATCCTTTGCAAACCATAGAAATGTTATCACTTAGCTAAAGCAATGCTTAATCGAATTTGTTTCTATAAACTACTACTAATTGCTTGTTTGTTTTCAAACACTCTTTCTCTTTTTGCACAACTTACAGACTCACAAAAAGCAGCCCTTGATGAAAAAAATAAAGGATTTGACTTTTATTTTAATTGCGGAATGTATATCGGGAATAAATTTACAGCTAATTATTATAATGGGATTTCAAATCCTTCTGAAATTAGCATACTTAGGGTAGTAAATAATTCTCATTATAGGGAAGAAATAAAAAACTTAATAGAAGAACGTCAGAATGTGATTATGGATGAGAGTGGAATTGCTCTTGATAACGTTGAAACAAATATGCGTTATAATATGTCGTTTATCTTTGGATTTGGATTGATTTATCACTTTAACAGGAATCTGTCATTGACCTTATCCTTTAGCCAGGCCAGATTGACAACCATAGGAGGGGTAACATTTACTTATAATTCCGGTGTGCCCGGTAACGAGCGTCCTGAGATATTAAAATACAATGTGATAGGGAAGGAGTTACGCAACTTTTTTGAAATTGGCACACGATATACTATGTATGCTAATGAAAAAGTATTGCCTTTTTTTGAACTTGCTGCACAATTAAATAGCCTTAAAGTGCAAAGTGCAGATTTAGTGATTGAAGATGCGTATTTTCCTATGATGGATATGTATGCAGGACAAACCTATGTTCCTAATAGCGGATTAAATGAAATTAATCCGTATTTGGGAGGTGTAGGTGGGGGTATTTTGGGTGGATTTGGAATACGTATTCCTTTTACAAAAACAGTTGCCTTAGAACCAATTATTCAACTACAATACACATTTATGAATTTAGAAGTTTATGACGAAAAGAAAATGATGCCGAATTATAATTTCATGGTTCGTTTGATTGTTGGGGATGAAATATTTGCGAAATAATAATGAGAAAAATACTTATTTTTTGTATGTTTTTGTTTTGCGTTGCAAGTCTATATACGCAAAGTCAAACGCCTCATTATATTTTTCAAAAAGAACTATCTCAAAAAGGAAAATTGCTTAAAGCAGATGTATTAGGAAATGTGTATCTTTCGGATGGAAGCGTTATCTATAAATATGATAATCAACTTAACTTTCAATATTCTTTTGCTGATTTTTCCCATGGTAAAATTCATTCTTTTGACGTGAGCAATCCCATGAAAATTATGGTTTTTTTCGGAGATCTTATGCAATTATCTTTTTTAAATAATACACTTTCAATACAAAATACATTATTTTTACTGAGAGATTTACAGTTTGTACAGCCTACGCAGGTGTGTCTGTCCTATAATAATGGTTTTTGGGTTTACGATGAAATGAAAGATCGTTTGTTTCGTTATGATGCAAATTCAATTAAAGTTAATGAAAGCCAGATTCTTACTAATGTTATTGGCGATAAACTCTATCCAAATGGCATGCAAGAAGTAGGTGGAACGTATTTGATTTTGAATAGTCCGAAAATAGGTTTTATTATCTTCGATAAATACGGAACGTATCTGAAACGAATTCCCATTACCGATGTGTCCTATTTCAATGTTTGGAATGGACAATTAGTGTTCATAAAGAATAATTCGATACAAGTCTTAAACATTGAAACAACAGACATACAATCCTATACATTGCCGGATGCTGATGCAGAACAAGTAATTATACAAGGCAAACAACTGATTATTCTTACTGCCAAGGGAGTCGTAAAAATCTATCTTATCCCTCAAGAATAAAAATGCAACCGGAAAGAGGTAAAGTTTATTGTATATCCTGCTCTAAAATTTTATCAACAATAGTAATGGTTTCTTTGGCAGCTTTTACATCGTGTACTCTGAGTATATTTGCATGATGCAATAAAGCGTAAGTGTGAGCCACTGTGCTGGCGTTTAGGGCTTCTTGCGGAGTAATATTTAGAAGTTTCCAAAACATTGATTTACGCGATACGGCTACCAAAACAGGACAATCCAGCATTTTAAAAGTATCTATATTGCGCAGTAATTCATAATTCTGGTCTATGGTTTTCCCAAAGCCGAAGCCCACATCGATAATAACATCGGAGACATTCAAGGCGTAAAGGGCTTGTAATCGTTGGCTGAGATAGAAAAAAATGTCTTTTATTACATCATTGTAAGTTGTGTGTTGTTGCATTACTGCCGGTTTACCGCTAGTATGCATCATTATATAAGGAACTTTTAGTTTTGCTACGGTATCAAACATAGTTTCATCAAATTCCCCTCCGGAAATGTCGTTGATAATGCAAGCTCCTAAATCTACTGCTAATCGCGCAACAGCGGCTCGCCAGGTGTCAACAGAAATGATGGCTGTAGGGAAATGTTTAACAACTTCACTAACTACTTCTTTTATGCGTTTTAATTCTTCTTCTTCCGATAAATCAATGGCAGTAGGACGCGTTGACATAACACCTATATCAATGATGTCTGCTTGCTCTATCAACATGGTTTCAACTCTGGCAAGATATTTTTTTTTGTCGCCAAAATAATAAGCTCCATCATAAAAAGAATCTTCGGTATAATTTAAAATGCCCATTATCAAGGGTTTTTCCAATGATAATAAACGTCCGTTGCAATTGATTGACGTTTGCATTTTATTTTTTAGCGTTTGTTTTGTAGTCTTTGGCTGCTTTTACAAAATATTCAAATAAGGGATGATGCCTTTCTACCGTACTTTTGTATTCCGGATGAAATTGCACTCCTATAAAAAATGGATGAGTCGGTATTTCAATAATTTCTACAAGATTTTGATTTCGGTTTATGCCTGTAGCTATCATTCCATGACTTTCAAATTCATTTAAGTATATATTATTAAATTCATAACGATGTCTATGGCGTTCTACGATATGGGTTTGATTATAAATCTCATGTACTAAACTTTCTTGTTTTAATTCGCAGGGATAAGCACCTAAACGCATGGTTCCGCCTATACCGGAAATTTTCTTTTGTTCTTCCATTAAATCAATAACGGGATGTTTTGTCAGAGGATTCATTTCCGTTGAGTGGGCATCTTTATACCCTAAAACATTCCGTGCAAACTCAACCACAGCACATTGCATTCCTAAGCAAATTCCTAAAAAAGGAATATTATGTGTTCTGGCATACGATATTGCTGTGATTTTTCCTTCAATACCTCTTTCTCCAAAACCGGGTGCAACCAAAATGCCATGTAGGTGTTTGATTTTTTCTTCTATGTTGTTTTCATCTATTTCTTCTGAATGTATGTATTCCAAATTTACTTTGCATTCATTGGTAACGCCACCGTGTATAAACGACTCGCTTATGGATTTGTATGCATCGTGAAGTTCTACGTATTTTCCTATTAAACCGATAGTTAATGTGCTTTTGGGAAATTTGAGTTTACGTAAAAATTCTTTCCAATAGTTTAATTCAGGTTCCTTTGCAATGGGCATATGGGTTAAATTCAAGACTTCACGATCCAATCCTTCTTGTTGCATCAACAAGGGGATGTCGTAAATAGATTCTGCATCTATGGATTGCATAACACGATTTGGTTTTACATTGCAAAATAATGCTATTTTTCTTCGTAGAATATCATTTAATGCATATTCTGTGCGGCAAATGATAATATCGGGTTGTACTCCTTGCTCAAGCAGTGTTTTTACAGAATGTTGGGTGGGTTTGGTTTTCAATTCACCGGTGGCTTTAAGGTAGGGAACCAATGTTAGATGGATGGATACGCATCTTGAACCTAATTCCCAGCGTAATTGACGGATAGCTTCAATGAAAGGAAATGATTCTATATCACCGACCGTTCCCCCAATTTCTGTTATCACGAAGTCATAATTGCCGCTGTCACCTAATAATTTTATGTGAGTTTGAATTTCATCGGTTATATGTGGTATTACCTGTACGGTTTGACCTAAAAAATCACCTCTTCGTTCTTTTTCAATCACATCCTTATAAATACGTCCGGTTGTGATATTGTTTGCTTGTGAGGTAGGTACATTTAAAAAACGCTCATAATGACCTAAATCTAAGTCTGTTTCTGCTCCATCTTCGGTAACATAACATTCTCCATGTTCGTAGGGATTTAAAGTACCAGGGTCAATGTTAATATATGGATCCAATTTTTGGATAGTAACTTTATATCCTCGAGCTTTGAGCAAAGTAGCCAATGACGATGAAATAATACCTTTTCCTAATGATGAAGTAACGCCTCCCGTAACAAAAATATATTGCGTTTCCATTTATATTAACAATTAAAATTTTAAAAAGCAAAAGTACTAAATTATGCATTACAAAATAAACATAAAAAATATTTTTTATTAATTAAAAGCTTCTTTTTAAAGAAAGAATGATTAAAAAAAAAATAGTAAAAAAAAAGTAAAATATAATAAAAATCATTATCTTTGTATGCGTTTTTAACATAATATAATTTAAGTTAATGGTTTGTTTTAGAATATATCAAATAGTTGAAATGGAAAATTAAAAATAAAAAAAAATAAAAATCATGAAATCGAATTCTTTATCTAATCTGACGTTTGTTGTTTTATTTGTGGGTGTATCGCTCATCAGTTATTCAACACCTTCAGGAACCTTAAAAATTATTGCTTCGGGAACAAGCTCAACGCCCCCTTATAATAATTGGTTATGTGGAATAGGTGTTCCTACGCAAACTTATACCATAACAGCGGCGGACTTATCTACTCTTATGTCTCAAAATGCCTATAAATTGAGTCTTAACTATGATACTATTGTATTTTCGGGAAGTGTAGTTTTAGATTTTAGTTCTTCTGCTTCCGATGTTTATCTTGCGCTTCGCACAAACAATTATGAACAAGGGGTTATTGCTTTTGATTCCAATGCTACACTACAATTGATTGCCGGTAGTAACAAAAAATCAGTAATTAGTCTTTCTGCAGGGCAAATGCTTAATTGTCTTCAAGTAAAAGCCGATACTATTAAAATAATGGATGTAAATCAGGGATATCAACGCATTGAAATGAATGGTTTTAAAAATTGGATACAAGCCGATATTGATTCATTGATAAGCAGGGCGTCTCATATAGGTTACGACATTGCAGAAAAAGCTTCCGGAGGTTATAAAGTCAATGATTTTACATATAATACATTATTTGAAGCGGATAGTGGTGTTTTTTCTATGACGGCACAACAAAACTTTTTGAATGGTGCGGGAATAGGATTTAAAAACATGGACAGAACCGGTACCCTTGCAGGGATTCCTCTAGGTGCTTTTCCTTCAGATACTTTTTATGTGGATCTTAGCAATGCCGATGGATTGCGTTTTAAAGTCAATGTAAATGGTAATGCCGAAAAACTTAGTATTGCCATATCCAATTGTGCTACCATGGTCTTTGAATATTATGTGTACGATATTCCCTTTACGGCAGTTGATAAAGATGGATATATGACAGTGCCTCTTGCTTTGTTTCAAAAAGAATTCTGGAGCGGGAACTGGGATTTAAGCAAACCTATTGTTTTTATTATTGAGATTATGAATATTACAAATGGAACAAAAGTGTCGTTCAGCGATATACATGCTTATAAACTGCAAGATAAAGCCAATGGTTTTGTTCAACTCGGTAATATGGTTGCCGATGGATTTTTGGAAATTATAAGTAGTGGTAACGTAAGTCAAGAAAAGGGGACAAGTCTGTTTGCTCAAAACAAAACAAAAATACATGCTAACGGTAGTATCATTCTTCTTAATAACGATAATTCTTTTTGCGATGATGTTATTTTAAAAGCAAATTATATGTATGTCGAAATGGATTCCAATACGATTATCAAAGATTCCATTCATTTCTATTTCAATGGACTGCCAAATTATACTATTAGCGATGTAGTTGTAAATGATATTAGTAAAGGTGCTTTGAATACTTATTTACTTCCTATAAAAACGCAAGCAACCCATAGTGTGGAAGTTATGTTCTCATCTCAGTTTATCAGTTTTACTATAACAGGAGATAGGAATGTATGTTTACAGGAAGGTGGTATTCTCACAGCGAATGGAAATGTGGATGGATATAGCTGGATGTACAATGGTGAAATCATTTCACACATGTATGAAATAATGCTTCCTGATACTTTCCCTGTGGGCACGTATCGTTATTTTCTTACAGCAGAAAGGACGTATAATAGCTTACATTATACATTGACAAAAAGTGTTTTGATACGCGTTCATGCCCCGATTGCTCAATACGAAATAGCCACTATTTGCCAAAATGAACTTCCTTATGTTTGGCGGGATACAATTTTTGATATAGGAACAATTACCGGAAACTATGTTTTTAATCGCTCTACGGTGTATGGATGTGATAGTATCGTAGATTTAACATTGACGGTGTACGATAGTTATGATGTAATTGAAGAACTTCAACTGTGTGAAACGGATTTACCGTATACCTGGCGTGATACGGCCTTTGAAACAGGAAGTCATAGCGATACAATTGTTTTTTACCGTACTACTGCAAGTGGGTGTGATAGTGTGATAAGCCTGGCATTAACAATTATCCCTTCCTTGCCTGAGGCAATAGGTCCTATGGTAGGTGATACCTTAATTAGTGCAGGTGGTGAATATACTTATTCCATTACGACTGTTGAAGGCGTAGCTTTTTATCATTGGGTGATAGAAGATACATTCCCCGGTCAAAATAAATACATAAGAATCGACACACTTACTATTGATACTTTCTTTATTTTGAAGCATCCTACCTGTGATTATGTAATCTCAGTCAATGCAATCAACGATTGTGATTCTTCTGAAGCAACAACACTCTTTGTACGTTTAGTGGGATCCGTAAACGAATTAAGTGCCGATTTGCTACTAAAAATATTCCCAAATCCGACGGATAATGCTTTACAGATTAAAAGTAACAACTTTCAAGTAAATGAAGTATTATTGTATGATATAATGGGAAAAGAATTAAAACATTTTATCGTCAATGCTACCCATGCTACATTTGATGTAAGTGATTTACAAGCCGGAATGTATTTTCTTTATGTTAAAACTGAAAAGGGTATAATTACAAGGAAGGTGCAGATTGTTAAGTAAATAATTATATGGAATAGAATTGTTTTTTTAATAATTTAGATAAAAAAAGTCTCCGCATAAGTGGAGACTTTTTTGTTGACCAACTAGGATTCGAACCCAGACAAACAGAACCAGAATCTGTAGTGCTACCGTTACACCATTGGTCAATTTTCAGGTCTGCAAAAATAGCTAATTTTTTTTTACTGTAAGTGCTTCAAAACAAAAATTATCTAAAAATTGATTTTAAATAGGCTGTACATTCCTCGAAAGTTTTAAAAGTCTTATCTTCAGGTATTAAATCAGGAATAACGTCCATTTTGCGAAGCATATACATGGGTTGAGGTTGGATAATGGTCATTAGTACGGTTATGCCTTTTTCTTGCATGTCCTTGATCGCCGTTTCCATGGCATACAATCCGGATTGATCCATGAAAGTAACTAATTTCATTCGGATAATCACTATCTTCACATCTTCAGGGATGTCATGCATTACTTCTTGAAAACGTTTAATGGAACCGAAGAAAACAGGTCCGTTTAAGCGTTGTATGTAAATTTGATTGCGTATTTCCTCGGGCATGTTATGTTCATCATCCCAAGGCGATTCTTTGTCAAAGTTAGTCATGACATTGGAGTGATAGCCGCTTTCAACCAAATCGCTGGCACGTTTCATGAAGAGTACGCAAGCGATAATCATTCCAATCCCTACAGCTATTAGCAAATCCACAAAAACAGTTAATAATAAGACGGTTATCAAGACTACAGCATCTGCTTTGGGAATTTTAAATATGTCTTTTAATCCTTTAAAATCAATAATACTTATCCCGACAGTCAACAGAATTCCGGCTAAGACAGATAATGGCACAAATTTAACGTAACGTCCCAGTCCTAGTAATACCGCCAATAAAAACAAAGAATGTATCATACCGGATAATTGTGTACGACCACCGCTTTTTACATTGATAACGGTACGCATGGTAGCACCTGCACCGGATATTCCGGAGAATAATCCGGCAGCCATATTGCCTATACCTTGACCAATGAGTTCTTTATTGCTGTTGTGTTTTGTTTTTGTAATGTTATCTGCTACAACGGAAGTCAACAAAGTATCTATACTGCCTAATCCTGCTAAAGTTAGCGCCGGAATTACAGATACTTTAATAACATCAAACCAATTAATTTCTGCTAATGAAAATTTGGCGAAAAAAGGAAGCGGAAAGCCCGATGGTATTTCTCCTATGGTAAGTTTTGAGTCAAATCCAATGCCAATGGAAAGCAAGGTTACAAGAATGAGAGCAACCAATGTAGAGGGTATTTTTTTTGTGATGAGAGGAAAGAAATATATGATAGCAATGCTGGAAGCCCCCATGATAAAGGCTATTACATCAAATCCTACTTGTATTTTTTCAGGAAAAAGTGTAATCATATCCACTATCAATACCGGTGATTTTAATCCGAAAAGAGGATACACTTGTTGTAAAATGATTATGATTCCTATTCCACTCATGAAGCCCGATAAAACAGGATAGGGGATGTAACGAATGTAT
>JAQVNO010000019.1:0-11077 GCA_028703095.1 Bacteroidales bacterium | reverse complement strand
TTATCCCAAATACGATTTGAAACAGTCCGCATAAAATACCTGTAGCTGACATGATAATAAGTACTGTTTCAATGCTGTGAGGAGTGCTACTTGCCCAAATGCCGGATATCAAAGTAGCTGTAATGACGGTCATAGGACCGGTAGGTCCGCTAATCTGTGAGTGGGTGCCTCCAAACAAGGAAGCAAAAAAACCTATCATCACAGCACCTACAAGTCCTGCTAATGCTCCGTAAGCACCAATAAGTGGGACTTCGCTACTGTCAATAACTCCAAATGCTTGAATGCCAAATGCTAATGCCAAAGGTAATGCCACTATACCGGCAGTTATACCACCAAATAAATCTCCTTTAATGTTTTTTGTAGATATGAAACGCATAGAATAAAATTTTATAATTGGATGTTGTTTTAATAACTTATCGTCAAATTTAACATTATTGATGTTGATTATCAGATATAATAACGTATTTGTTCGTTGGCTGCAAACATAGCTTTTTATTTTGAATGTTTCAGCTTAAATTTTTAAAAATATTTAAAATATTTCCAAATACAAAGGCAGTCTAAGGATATTAAAAAAAAACGTACTTTTGCAGCATGTTAGAAAAAATAAAAAAGTTTCTGTCAAAATTAACTGTAGATACCATTAAAATTACAATTTTCAGACATCCTCTGTATGTAAAACTTATAGAGCTGTTGCGACGAATTGTTCTTCCCGGTTTTGATGGAATGCCGATATTCGATGTCTTGGTTTTTTTTATAAAAGGATTAATCAAAGGGGAATTATCACGACGAGCAGCTTCTTTATCATATAATTTCTTTATGGCTCTCTTTCCGTTGGTTTTGTTTCTGTTTACCATTATTGCCTATCTTCCTATCGATAACTTTGTGCCTTTAACCTATGAAATGATAGAGAGTTTTTTACCCGAACAATCCATAAGTTTTGTGAAAGAAACAATAGCCGGAATACTGAAGAAAAACGGCACACTGCTTTCATTCAGTATTTTATTTACATTTTATTTTGCTACACGAGGAACCACTGCCTTGATTTCTGAACTTAATGCAAGCTATCATGATATTGAAACCCGAGGCTTTATCAAACAAAAATTGGTTTCTTTATTCATGTTGTTTATGTTGTTGCTGATGTTTTTGATATCTCTGGGAATAAATATTGCAGTAAGCCAATTTCTTACCTTGGTTTCAGAATATGATATTATTCGTATACCTTGGCATTTTACAGCCATACGGATTGTAAAATGGCTGATAATACTGTTCTTGGTTTTTATGTGTATTTCCTTAATCTATTATTTTGCACCGGCACGTAAACGCGAATATCATTTTATCTCCGCCGGCTCTACCTTGGCAACTTTGCTGGTAGCACTATCTTCCGTTGGTTTTAATTATTATGTTACCAATTTTTCCAGTTACAATGCGGTCTATGGTTCTATCGGTGCCTTGATTATTCTCATGATTTGGATACAACTGTTATCCATGATATTATTGATAGGTTTTGAATTAAACGTGAGTATTCATCATGCCGGCAGAAAGCATGCAAAAACCTAATTAAAAATTAAGAATTAAAAATGATGTCTAGACAAAAGACGGTTTTTTTCGTTCCGAAAAATAAGATGGATTAGGTAATTAGGACAAGTTTATATCTTTTTATAAAAAAAAATTATTTTGCAAAAATAGTCTTTTTTTAAATAAAGCAAGTAAAATTATTTTTTTTCTTTTTTCCTTTCCTAAGGCAAAATCCTTCCAAAAATGCATGCTTGGGATAGGAGATGCTTTGTCAAAATATCAAAAAGCTTTAGAACTTTTTTTTGTAAGCATTTTAAATATTATGTGGATGTTATAGAAATTCAATTTAATAACAAATATTTTCATTTTTGTTGGTTTTAATAGGGTTTTATGGTTTAATTTTGCATCAAAAAAAACGAAAAAGCAACAGTATGAAAACACAGCAATTAGTAGCAAAGCATCAAATGGGAGCAATCCTCTCAACAATTCATATAGAAAGTCCGAAAACTATGGAAGAAAAACGTCCGTATACGATTACATATAATCCTTTTGCCTATTTACGTATCAAATCCGAAAGGGAAGTTTTACAAAAGGCTATCCATAATCCGTAGGGAAGCATGAAGGAATAAAGTATTACATTTTAAACCCTTAGAAGCCGTTGTAGTTCTACAGCGGTTCTTTTTTTTGCCTAAAAAAACACTCAAAAAGCCTTAGAGCTTTTTTAGAAAAGCTCCCGTACTTTTTCCAAAAAGCCTTAGAGCTTTTTTAGAAAAGCTCTCAAGCTCTTTATGAAAAGCTCTCAAGCTCTTCATAAGAAGCTCTCAAGCTCTTTTTAAAAAGTTTTCGTCAATTATTTTTGCAATTTTGAAACTATAGGAGTAAATTCTTATCGATTTTTACGGTTTTTTTATTACTAAATAAGGTAAAATTAGGTGCTTTTACTCTATTTGGAATATTTTAGTGGGAATAGATACATATTATAAAGTAAAATAGTGGGGAAATAAGCACTGTAAATAGGGGATGAGTGGGGATAGTTTAAGCCTCTTAACTGTTTTTTCAATGTCTTGGTTCTTTTGTAAGGGCTTTTTTACTTTTGGGGTTAACGTTTGGCGGCTTGCAGAAAACTGCTGTAATAAGACGTTTTTTATTTTATATAAAATGTTACAATTTTATTTAATTGCCTTAAACTTTCCTGTTTTTCAATAGGTGAATTTAATATATATTCTTCTGTCAATTCATCGACATTATATTTCTTTTTTGCATAATCGTACTCAATAATATCTGGTTTCAATTTACTAGGTTTGTTACTAACTTCTATTTTCAGGCGATTTGAGTCTCCGCCTTGCTTCACAATTTCATTATAAACCAGAAATGCTCTTTCATAACGATAGTCTTTTATCTCCGATGAATCCTTAAAACCTATGATTACAATATTCAAATCCTTATTTTCTAATAGAAAGTCAGTGATCCATTTAATTACAAATAAGAAGTTGCTATCTGATTTTATTTTGTTTTCATGAAAATATATCTCAGGAAAATAATCAGCACACATTGAAATAACATCAATCTCAAAATTCATAGTTGTATCAGTCGGAATACTTGAAAATTGAAATTTAATTACTTCAGGATAGAACATTGTTTCATGTACTCTAATTGAAATAGAATAATTTTCTATTGGGATACTATCGATATTATAAATTCCATATTTATCCGTCATTGTTGAAAAAACAAATCCAGTATTGGTAGTCAATAATATATTACAATTCGGAACGATTAGTTTGGATTTTTTTTCAACAATCTTCCCTGAAATCTTATAAAATTTCTCTGACTGGGAAAAAATTTTAAATTGTGTTAGTAAAACAACTATTATAATGAATATTCGCATTTTCTTAAATTCTGACTAACATTTTCCTGAGTTATTGACATTATGCAAATTAAAAATTGTCATTTTTGTCTATATTTTAGCTTCATATACTTACCAAAACTTTAGCTTCGGAAGTCTAACAAGTTTGCTTTAAATGGGCAATGGCTTATAACGATTGTATATACGCACTATTGCGTTTATATTTACCTTAGTCGTAAGCTTGTTTATTGAAAATTTTATCATTGTGTATCTTCTGTTTTTTTTTGCAAAAATAGTCTTTTTTTTAATGAACCAAGAAAAATTATTTTCTTCATTTTTTCTTTCCCGAGGAGGGAAAATGCAGGAAAATACGTCTAAAACCTGCCATTTTTAGCTTGGAAACCGGCTTTTGTAAAAAAGCAAGCCTGCGGATAAAATCCGTAAGCCTGCAGACGCGCAACAGCAAGCCTGCGGATGGTCATCCGCAAGCCTGCGGATTTTATCCGCAGGGCTAGCAAACGCAAAAAGGGTACGCACCCTTTTTTTTGAGAGGCTAATATTCAATTTATCAATATATTAAAATTCTGCTTTGAAAAAGGGTACGCACCCTATTTCAAAATGCATATGTTACGGCACGGTAAATTTGAAACTATTATTTTGTAGTAATTTGTGGCCGGATATTCAGGATGTCGGATGTCGGATTTGAGATTTATGATTTTCCGTAATCCACAATTCGAATTCCGCAATTATTATTTCGGATGTCGGATTTTATATTATAGGTAGTAAAGAAAAAAAATGTAATTTTGCTTTCACATATAAAAACAACAAGCGATGCGTAAAATATATACATTATTTTTTGTGCTCATGAGCATTTTCTTAGTTTTTGTCTTGGAAACCAAAGCTCAAACGCATGTCTGGGATGGGAGTGCTTCCAGGTGGACAAGAGGAAACGGAACGGAAAACGATCCATATATCATTGATAGTGCTTCTCATTTAGCCTATTTATCCCAAGCGGTGATGGGAGGTTCTTTCTTTGCAGATACTTTTTTTGTGTTAGCAAATGATATGGATTTAAATCATCTTACGTGGACTCCTATTGGCCGGAATGCGAATAAAGCTTTTATGGGAACGTTTAACGGGAATCATCATGCTATTACGAATATGAATTGTGTGGATACTATTAATCATCAAAATGCAGTTTATGTGGGTTTGTTTGGGTATACCTTGGATGCACATATTTCCAATCTATCTCTCGATGCCCGGATTTTGGTCTCTTTATTTTCATACTATAATTTATATGTAGGCGGTATTGTAGCTTATGGTTTTTCATCATTGATAGAAGATTGTGTTTTTGAAGGAAGTATTACTGTTTATGCGATTAATTCCTATGCCTATGTTGGGGGAATTTTGTCTTATTCCACTTCCGGTACAAATATCAGTCATTGTGTAAATAAAGGCAGTATCTATGCCTCTTCCCAAGGCGTTGCTTATGCAGGCGGTATTATGGCCGATTGTGACAATGCTACTCCGCTTATTTCGCATTGTCATAACGAAGCCTATGTTTATGCCACAGGTTATACCTATGCCTATGCGGGAGGGATAGCGGCCAAATTAAATTATGGTGCTGCTATTCACGCCTGTTATAATACAGGAAAAATAGAAACCTATTCCAATTCCAATACCTATGCAGGTGGAATAGCCGGCGTGGGCACTGCTTGTTCGATTACATCATCCTTTAACGAAGGAGAATTGAAAGTGATAGGTTATGATTATGTCTATGGAGGAGGCATTGTTGGTTTTACCGAACATCCTTCTATTGTTTCCGATTGTTATAATCAAGGGAACCTGCTCGCTAGTTCATATTTTCAAAAATCTTTTGTTGGAGGTATTGTGGGACATATTTATAATTATGCTATGACGCCTACGATTGTTAGCAGTTGTTATCAAACGGGTACATTACAATCTGTTTCCTCTTTCAGAGCTTTTTCCGGAGGGATAGCCGGTGATATTGTCAACAATGCACGTATCAGTCAGTGTTATTATTTACAATCTACGGTTCTTATGCCCACGAATGCTGCCGGCATGGAGGTAGATGCTTCCTTTTTACGAGCATTATCCACTGTGGATACATTAAATCAATCACGTCAGTTGTGGTTATATGATGAAGCTTTTATAAATAAGGGGTATCCTTTACTGCTGCATAGTGGTAAAGGATTTGTTATTACCGATATTCCCTATATTCAAATGGCTTCAATTACATTAAAAGCAAGGGTAATCGAAAGAGCAGACAGTGTTTGTCTGCGTGGCTTTGCCTATAAAAAACAAAGTCAATCTACTTATAATTATATGTTTTCCGATACGGGAAATGCCTTTCAAGCAAATTTGTATGCCTTAGAAGCAGATACTTCTTATATGTACAAAGCGTATGCGGTGTTGAGTAAAGATACGGTTTACGGGAATACAGTCCTGTTTTCAACAGGGGATGTAAAGGTACAAACATTGGCAGTCAATGAATTGTTGCCCCATTCCGTAACGTTTAATGCTTCCATTTGCTATGGAAATGATACTGTCCTCCAAAAAGGATTTCAATGGAAAGCCGTTGCAGATGCCGTTTATTCATTTATGAACGTTTCACAAGTATATTTTTCAGCAACTTGCACCGATTTGTTATCAAACACAGCCTATATGTATCGTGCATATGCTGTAACTGCACTTGATACCATTTTCGGAGATTTTGTTTATTTTGCTACTCCCATACAGCAATCACAGGTGGTAACAACTCTTGCAACCGAATTAACACCTTATACGGCAAGCTTGCATGCCTATGTTATGTATGGAGACGATAGCATTTTATACCGAGGTTTTGAATGGAAATTAGCATCAGATTTACAAATACATTCATTGCTTTTACCTGATACTACTTTTTCAGCTTCCCTTTCAGAATTACTTTCCGGCACCGATTATACGTACAGAGGCTTTGTTATCACTGCTACCGATACGATTTACGGGGCATACATGGCTTTTTCGACCCTGCAAGCTTGTGTGTTGACAACGTATGCGGCTACCCTGGTTGATTTACATTCCGCAGTATTGCACGGCACCGTACTTGCTGCTGATGAACAGGTGTATATGCAAGGATTTGCTTGGAGAAAATTGTCAGATACGAATGACTTTTTAGTGCAAGTGCAAGGAACACATATTACCGATACTTTGTTAGGATTAGAACCAAATACAAGCTATACGTATCGAGTATTTGCCATTACTCCAAGCGGAATATTTTATGGCAATGATACCGGTTTCACGACACTTACCTACAGCTCATACGTTGAAACCATGGATGCCGTCGATATTGCTGTTACATCAGCAGTTATCAAAGGGAAAGTAACACAAGGAGAAGAAAGTATATTAATGCAGGGCTTTGAGTGGCGACCGGCATCTTCTACACATTATACGATACGTCAGGTTGACGGAGATGATATACAAGATACGCTTACGAATTTATCACCGAAAACCAATTATTATTTTCGTGCTTTTATCCTTACTGCCGGCGGAACCATGTACGGAGAAACCTTGTCATTTACTACGCTCGAAGATACAGATATTCCTATCAATCAAAAGGAAAATAGGCTAACTATCTTTCCAAATCCGGCGAATGATTATCTCGTTTTAACAACAGATGAAGCTTGTGTAGGCAGTAGGATAGAAATAGTGGATGTGTATGGGAAATTATTGTTAATGGAATCGCTGCAATCTACTTCCATGCAGTTGGATATAAGCAGTTTTGTTGATGGATTATATTTTCTGCAACTTAAACAAGGAAATAATACTATTGAAGTATTAAAAATTGTAAAATATTGATATTTTTCTATTGTTTCTTAGCTACAAAGTACATTCTTTCACATTGAAATTCAAAATCGTATATAGCTTGTCGTTCATCGATGTGAGTGATTTCGAAACCATGCCCGAGAAGTAATGTTGTCAATTCAGCTTGCGAGTAGCTACGGTAGAAGACAGGGATTTCGTTTTTGTCGTAATAACCGTAAAAATCGTCAGCATACACGGCAATAGCTATTAACCCATTGGGACGTAGTATTCTATTGCACAATGAAAATAATGTATGGCTGTATTCTTTTGGAATATGAATGAATGAATAAAAAGCATTGATGGCGTTGAATGCATGGTTTTCAAAATTCATGTCAAGCATATCCATTTGTTTGAATTGTATTCCCGTAAACTTCTGTTTTGCTGTTTCAATACACTTCTCGGACACATCTATTGCCGTTACTTGATGCCCCATGTCTCTAAAGAAACGAGCTTGTTGTGCTGCTGAGCCGCATCCTATATCCAATATCTTACTTTTCAAAGGAAGTTGACCGATGAAACGCAGAAGGAATTCCTTGTCGTAGGCTTTGTATTCTAAATCCTTATGATATTTATCAAAATAGATGTCATGCATGTGGTTGTAATAATCTATACACGATTGTTTGTAAGCGGCAAGTATGGAATCCTTACACATTTTACTTCTTATTTTTTTTGAGCGATAGCTCTTTTTGCTTTGTCAACGACAGGGTGGGAGTAATGCACTATTTTTTCAATAAGCATCTTTGGTTCGGACTCAATAATAAGCATTTCCTTATATTCCGGACATATAAAACCTTCTTTAACGGCATTGTTTAAAAATTCTTCCAAATGATTGTAGAAACCTTTTGTATTTAAGAAAGCACAGGGTTTTTGGTGAAATTGCAATTGCCCCATGCATATCATTTCCATGATTTCGTCCATGGTTCCGTAGCCGCCGGGTAGGGCAATAAAAGCATCGGATTCTTTTGCCATCAGCTCTTTCCGTTCGTGCATGCTGTTGACAGGAATGAGTTTAGTGAGGCTTTGATGGGCTATTTCTTTTTCTATCAGAAATTCCGGCATAATACCTATAACCTCGCCACCTTCGGATAAGAGGGTGTTTGCCATTATTTCCATTAAGCCGATATTGGCACCTCCGTACACCATGCTGAAGGAATTTTTAATAAAAAGCAGGGCTAATTCTTTTGCTTTCTCTGTATAAATTATATCCTTACCGTAACTTGATCCACAAAAAACACTTATCTTTTTTATCATTTGTATTTTTCTTTTTTTAATTTACTCAACAAAAGTATATGAAAAAATTCATTGAGCATTTGCAAAAGAAAAAAAATAATTATTTTTTTTCTTTTGCACTTTAAATCATTGATTTATTTTTATAGCTATTGATATAAAAATGTATTTATGCCAATTACGGTTTATAAACAGTTGTAAATGTTAATATTTTTATATATCTTTGCAAATCTAATTGAAAAAAATAAATAAAACTTACGTAAATGTAAAAATATTAGCAGTTTACAATACATCATGTAAAGTGCATTAAGTAAAAATATTTAAAATTTGTTGATATATTTGAAGGTTAATAGTTTCTAAAAGACTATTATTCAAACTATATACATAAATTCGGAAAATGTTAAAAAAAATATAAATAAAGGAGAAAAAATGATTAAAACAAAAGTGTTTAAGAACAACAACAAACCGACGATTGAAGAAAAAAAAGTGATAGTAGATTTTTTATATGAACATCTGGATCGTTTTGGAGATGCACGTGAAGATATTGAAAAAGCAGTGAATTATGCTTTAAGTGAATTTGATTCCTTTGGTGGGTTTGTTTTACAAGCTTTAGAAAACGAAGAAACGGCATGTGTTGTCGTAGTGAATCAAACAGGAATGAAAGGCTATATTCCGGAAAATATATTAGTATATATTGCTACGCATAAATCGTTAAGAGGCAGGGGGATAGGCAAAGATCTCATGTTGAAAGCCATTGAAGTAGCTGACGGAAATTTAGCGTTGCATGTGGAGCCGGATAATCCTGCTCGTTTTCTGTATGAAAAAATAGGTTTTACAAATAAATATCTTGAAATGAGATATATTAAAAAATAAATTATGGCTTTTATTGTATTGGATTATAAAAAGTTAAAATCAAATTTTGATTATCTTGATAATCTATTTAAAAAGAAAAATATTCAGTGGTCTATCGTTTCGAAAGTCTTATGCGGCAACAAAAATTATTTAAAATTATTGAATCAGTTTAACGTCAGACAAATTTCTGATTCTCGCGTGTCGAATTTAAAGATGCTCAAAGAACTGAATCCTGAGATAGAAACAATATACATCAAACCTCCTGCAAAGCGAGCCGTTAAAAGTATCGTTCAATATGCTGATATAAGCATGAATACAGAAATACAAACTATCAAGCTTTTGAACGATGAAGCATGCAGACAAAATAAGACACATAAAATCATTATTATGATTGAGATGGGCGAGTTAAGGGAAGGTGTAATGCGAGAGCATGTTATAGGTTTTTATTATCAAGTATTTAATCTTTCTAATATTGAAGTTGTAGGTATAGGAACCAATCTAAGTTGTTTGTACGGAGTTTTACCCAATCAAGATAAACTCATACAACTTAGCTTATATCGTCAATTAATTGAAGAGAAATTTCATAAGAAAATTAAATATGTTTCCGGTGGTTCATCTGTTACTATACCTCTTATATTTCAAAATATCTTACCTAAAGGGATTAACCATTTTAGAGTTGGCGAAACTTTGTTTCTCGGAACAGATGTTTATAACAATACTACGTTAAAAAAAATGCAAACAGATGTTTTTGTCTTATATTCGGAAATCATAGAATTAATTGAAAAACCCCTTGTTCCTACAGGAGATATGGGAACAAATGTGGAAGGCAATACCTATGATTTTGACGACACATTGATAGGTAAAACGGCTTACAGAGCCATTGTAGATCTTGGCTTATTGGATGTAGAAGATAAACACATTACTCCTCTTGATGAAAATATTTCTATTGTAGGGGGAAGCTCCGATATGTTTGTGCTTGATTTGGGAAATAATGAAACGAATTACAAAGCAGGAGATTTAATTGCGTTTAAGATGGATTATATGGGATTGTTACGTTTGATGCATTCCCATTATATCGATAAAAAAATACGGCAATAAATGAATCTTTTAAGTAAGTTCTCTGTTTTATTATTTTTTTTATCAACATGTGTTGATGGAATCGGATAAAATATTATTTTTGCAGAAATCTTACAAATAATATGATTAAAGGACAAACGACATTATTTAAAGCCTTGCTTTTATCGCAACTTCCTATGATAGGCAATATTACAGCACGAAAGCTACTGGCAGAATGCGGAAGTATTGATGCTGTCTTTGAGACAAAAAAATCCAAACTTTTATCTATTGAAGGAATTGGTGAAATAGTAGTAAACAACATACGTCATATTCCGGAGAAAGTATATGAAACAGTAGAAAAGGAAATGTTGTTTATTGAAAAACATAAAATTCATACCTTTCTCATCACGGAAGAAAATTATCCTAAACGCTTGAAACATTGCGTTGATGCTCCATTATTGTTTTTCGGAAAAGGCACTATTGATTTTAATGTCGCCAAAGTTGTGGCTATTGTCGGCACACGAAAAGCAAGTCCTTACGGCATTGCCTTTACGAAACAATTGATAGAGGAATTAGTTTCTCTTGATGTTTTGGTTATAAGCGGATTAGCCTATGGTATTGATACGGCTGCCCACGTAGCATCGGTGCATCATCGCTTGCAAATCTTAGGTGTGTTGGGACCTGGATTACATATGTTATACCCTGCTTCATATTGTAAAT
>JAQVNO010000103.1 GCA_028703095.1 Bacteroidales bacterium | reverse complement strand
GACGGAGAATTAACACCGTTTCGTTTACGCTAAACTTTAAATCGTAAAAATAGTTTTCGCCCAATACATATTGAAGGGGTTTGTGATTTTTTAAGTCCTTCAAAGCAGCATGTATCTGACGTAAAACACCGTCATCTATTACTGTCTGAGGCGCTAAAGCGATGGAAAGCGTATCCATAGCGGTAAAATATTCCAATAAACGCCGGCTTACTGCCGCCGCTTCTCTTTCATCTTCTAAAGCACATAATGTGCGATACACATCATCTCTTATTTCTCTAATAGTCAACTTTAAAAATATTTATACAGTGAAATATCCACCGAAACAAAATTAGCACATTTTATGTTTCAAACAATAAAACCTTTACGATTTTTTCGCATAGGATGATTTTTCAAAGGAGGCATTCAAGCTTTCTTCTATCAGAGCCGGATTTGTTAAAGGCATGTTGTCAACGTATAAATCATATCCCAGCCATTCAGCTTTTTTTATTTGTTTTATAGACGGCAGTTTTGTTCGGTTAGTAGTTTCTACGTGATTCCCACTATCATCGACAATGATAAGCTTAGGCAGAAAAACTCCCTGTCTGCCAATAAAGGCATCCATTAACGCAACACCACGTTCAAATTCTTCTCTTTTTGCCCTTCCAAGGGCTTCGTATTTATACATTGTCCGTCCATCCCAAGTAGATATATTTGCATAACTTTCGGAAACCCTATCATTTAATTGTTTGTCTAAATTCATTGTCGCATGTCCGGAAGGCATCAACACAATTTTACCTCCGCCCCCTTCCACATTGGCGGCATAACGGGGAATGGTAATCCCGGATATCCATCCCTGCAATTGTTGCATGTATATTTTCCCTATCTGCACCGGCGTAATAAAATGAACAATGCCTTTTTCTTTATGACATTGCAATAAATAGTACGGATGAACCCCTATCCAAAACATTCTTCGAAAAGTTTCTGCCAGTGTTTTAAAATAATCATTGACATGGTTGAGTAAAACCGTTTGATTACGAATAGTGAAACCATGTTGCCCTATACGTTTAACGGCAGCAGCAAGTTCTTTGGTGATTTCCTGATAATGATTGATGTGTGTCATGAAATAGACATATTTCTCAACCCCTTTATTGTATTTATTGGCAGATACATTGATAAGATTGAGAAGTTCATCGTTGATAGCCATAGGCAAAACAACAGGCACCCTCGTTGCGATACGAATAACACGCAAATGGGGCACCTTACTCAACTCTTCTAAAATATATTGTAAACGATTTTTGCTTATCCGCAAGGCATCGCCACCGGTAACAAGCACCTCATTGATATTTTTGTTTTGAGCAATATAAAACAAGCCTTTATTTATTTCCATTAGATTTACATCGACAGTTTCATCGAGTGATTTTGCCCGCTGACAATGCACACAATAAGAAGCACAACTCGTATTTTGAGCAACAAAAAGCGCCACTCTATTTGGATAACGCTGGTAAGCAGCGCCAAAGCTGCGTGATGACTCGCCCATGGCTCCTTCTACTCCCGTGTCGGGAAACAAGAGATTGGCAGGGGTAGGCACACTTTGCCAGAAGATAGGATCCAAACGCTTATACGACTTCTCGCCCGCCAACATTACAGGATGAAACGGATCTTCCTGCATCAGGGAAGCATAATAGGGTGTAATCCGCAAAGCTTCTTTGCCTTCACTTTTTAATGCATCTAAGGTGCGTTGTATCTCATCGGCTTGGTAGTCACTTAATTTAATTACTTTTTTTAACTGTTCCACCGTTCGTATGGAATGTTGTAATTGCCAGTTTGGATCGTTCCACTCACGAGCACTTACGTCTTTCCATAAATCAATGGTATTGTATTTTCTTGCTTCATAGAATACTTTATCTGAACTATTCATTGTTTCTGAGAATTTTATAATATTTTCCCTTAAAAAATAGCGGCAATCAAGCCATTGGCGATACAGGGAAATGAAACGCTTGTGCAAAGATACAAAAAAAATGAAATTAAACAAAAATAGTTTTCTGTTCTCGGTTTTTTCGTTCCAAAAAAGTCGCAAGTTGCAGGTCTCAGGGCGCAAGACAACACATTGAAATACTGAAAAATGAATCACCACATCATCACATCAAAAAAATCCTAATGTCTTCTCCTTTGTTCAATCCCTTCGGGCTTACATATTTTGCATATTATTCATTCGTGATAGAAAAATATCACCCCTATGGGGTGAAAAAAACGAAAATATATACCTCTTGGCTATAGATATGCAACTCCTACGGAGTTGAGAGAAAATTACGAATTGTTAATGAATAAATTAAGTTGTATGTAGCATTTGTAAGGAAGAGGATTCTATCTGACAATAGAAATCCCTCTTATTGAATAGCGCGTTGTATCAAGTTTAATTCTTGATACATCATAATTAACCGCAGAGGACGCAGAGATTTTACGCAAAGAACGTAAAGAAATATATACAGCCTACCCTTATTTTTCGGAACGAAAAAACCAATTCATCATTCATAATTTGTGAAAGCTATCATCTATCAACTTTCTCTCTTTTCACTTTTAACTTTTATAACATCCCTCCTTTCCAAGCTATTTTTATATCAAATAACCGATTTTCACTCTCTAAGAATTAGCATGCGTGCAAACTACAAAAACCAAGCTTGATTCGTACAAAAACCAAGCTTGCAAATGATAAAAACCATGCATGGTAAATATACGAATCAAGCTTGCTTTTTAAATTTTTCCGTTTTTAGTATTTTAGAGCCTTGCATCAAGTTTAATTCTTAATTTTTAATTCTTAATGATTTCGGCAAACGACACTTGCGACAAAAATACTGAAAACTGACGGCTGATAGCTATATCACCCCATAAAAAATCCTAAAGACTTCTTATTTAATATCCAACAATTCCACTTCAAACAGCAAAGGGCTGAATGGAGGAATCATATCGCCGGCACCTTTTTCGCCATAGCCTATAGAAGAAGGGATAATAAAGAGTGCTTTCCCTCCTTTTTTCATAAGGCTTATGCCTTCTTCCCAGCCTTTAATCACATAGTTTTGTCCCATCGGAAAAGAAAAAGGTTCTTTTCCTTCCGAAGTATCGAAAACGGTACCATCGAGCAACATGCCTTTATAGTGAACAAAGCAGGTTTGTCCGCTGACAGGAGAAGCCCCTTTGCCTTTTTTCTTTTCAATATAATACAAACCTGAAGCAGTAGGCTGAACGCTAATGTTGTTTTGGTTCACATAGGCTTCTATCAACTGTTTCTCTTCGTCTATAACCCTTTGCGTGTTTTTCGATTCGTATTCAGCTTTGGATTGAATATGAAGGATAGAAATAGTAAACCACAACATAGTTTCGTCATCGATAAAGTCGGGTTGATTGCCGTAATTATACGCATTGAAATATTTCTTTGCGTTGATGATAAAAGAAGCTGAATCGCCTTCATGCATCATGGCAATGGCTTCATAAACATCTGCTTGGAATTTTGGAGGTTGCATTAAAACAGGGAGCGTTTTCACAGGATAAATCACCGAATCGTCCTCGGTACGTATTTCCATGCTAATGTATACCACATCGTCATTTTTAGGTATCATCCCTGCCGGATTTTGGGTGTAAAAAGTATAGTACAAGCCACTCTCGGTTAGTTCATATCCTTTGTAAGTATCACACCCAAACAACATAAAACCTATACTTACAATCAAGCAAGTTGTTTTACATACATTCTTCATTTTTCTTAGTTTTACGATAGTTTTTTTATTTCACTTCAAGAATTTCAATATCAAAAATAATAGGAGCATATGGAGGAATCGGACTTTGAGGATTACCAGGACCGTAGGCTATGCTTGAAGGAATCAATAAAGTAGCTTTTCCTTTTTCTTTCATTAATAACAAACCTTCGGTAAAACCTTTAATCATCATGCCGTCTTGTAAAACAAATTCCATGGGTTCTCTTCCTTCACCGAGAGAAGAATCGAAAACAGTACCGTCTAATAATCTACCGGTATAATTGATTGTAATTGTTTTCCCTGTATCTACTTTAGCTCCCGTTCCTGCTTTCGTTTCTATGTAATACAATCCACTTTCAGTGGGTTTTTGTTTGATATTATTGCGTGCTACATAGGCATTGATGGAATCTTGTTCTGAATTTTTCGCTAACTCAATTTCAGCTTCCTTTTCTGCTAATTCTTTATCAATTTCTGCTTTGCTAACAATGGAATGTAGTTTTACTTCGAAATAGAAATATTCGTTGGCATCAGCTTTAAAGTAAGGCGGCATGGGAATACCTAAGTTCGACATAGAATCGGCATTGATAGCAAAAACAGCCTCATCGCCTACATGCATCATTTTCAACCCTTCGTTGATATCACCCTTAAAATCGGATGGCATGACCTGAAAAACACGTTGGGAATTGCCCATATTTTCATATAAAACAGAATCTTCGTATCGGTATTTCAATTCGGCAACCAACACATCGCCTTCTTGAGGCTGCTGTCCCTCAGGATTTTCTACATTAAATTTATAATATAGTCCCGTATCTGTTTTTTTATAATCTTTAAACTTCTTATCACCACATGCTGTCGTCAAGATTATTAGACATACGATGGCTGTGACTGTTGATACTAAACGTTTCATTTTTTTTGTTTTTATTTATTGTTGATATGAAAATTAATAATTTCTATTCTATAAATCAATGTAGCATAAGGTGGTATTTGCTTATTGTCGCCTAAAATACCGTAAGCCAAATGCGAAGGGATAATAGCTTTGGCTTTATCCCCTACTCTCATCATTTTTAACAACTCATGCAAGCCTGTCGGCTCATCACTTTGTTCAATTCTAATTGTTTTAAATCCTTCTTTTTTAGAGTTATAAACTTCTTCTCCACTTATCAGCGAAATACTGTAGGCTATATCGACTGCATCTCCTTTTTGCAGCAAGGCTCCTTCTTCTTTGGATTCAATAGCGTAATAAATACCCGTTCCCGTTGATTCCATTTCCCAACCATAACGTTGAAGCAATAAGGCTACATCTTTGGATTCATCTCTCACTATCTGCTTATTCGCATCGATAATTTTTTCTTCTAAATTCTCTATTCCCACTTTTTTCTTTTTCTCTGCTTCCAGTTGACAAGCCCACACAATGCTGCTTAAGAACGTAAGAATTCCTATTAATAGTATAAAATACGCTTTCATTTTTTTACTTTACATTCTTTTAAGGTTTTCTCAAAATATGTCAGCGTGTCTTCCATCGACAAGAAAGAATCGGCACCGGCGGCATTTTTATGTCCGCCACCTTTGAAATATTTTTTCGCATATTCATTCACATTAAAATCGTTCATCGAACGGAACGAAATGCGGATTCTATCTTCTCTTTCCACAAAAATTGCAGTAAAATCAATCCTCTCTATTGACAGCCCATAGTTTACAAATCCTTCCGTATCCCCATGTTGATATGAAAATATATTCAAATCTTCTTTGGTTAAGAAAATATAAGAGGTGGTATATTCATCAATGATATGTAAACGTGTTGACAAACAATAACCCAACAGACGCATTCTATTTTCGGAATAGGTGTCATACACTTTCCGATGGATATCTTCACCGTCGACACCCATCGCTATTAAATGCCCAACTATTTTATAGGTAGACGGATTATTGCAAGCATAACTCAGTGAGCCGGTATCGGTGATAATGCCTACGTATAGGCATTGAGCCATGGCATTTGTAATCGATTGTTTTTCTCCTAATTTATAAATTAAAAAATTATACATCAATTCCGAGGTAGAAGACATACCTTCGGAAACAGAGTAATAAATATCGAAATCGTCTGTCGGGTCGATGTGATGATCGATTATAATTTTAGGTGCTTCTGCTGCTTTCAAAGCATCTTGCAAAATACCGATGCGATTAGGAGCATTGAAATCGAGACAAAATATGAGTTCGGCTGTCGCTATTTTCGATACACATACATCTATATTTTCCGATGCAGGCACTATCTTATCCGATTCGGGCATCCACTGCAAAAATTGCGGAAAGGGATTGGGGGATATCACATCAACAACATGTCCTCGTTGTTGCAAATACATATACAATGCTAAGGCAGAACCTATGGCATCCCCATCAGGATTATAATGTATTAAGATAACAATGCGTTTAACTTTTGCTAAACTCTCTTTTATAAAAACAACATCTTTTCTTTTCAAGGCAAAGGTGTTTTATTCTTTTTCAATTCTGATTCTGGCATCAACTGCCACTATGCGTTCTGGTGTTGCCAAAAGAGGATTTAAGTCCATTTCGGCTATTTCGGGAGCTGCCGTTACCAAAGCCGATACTTTGGCTACCGTTTCGGCAAACATTCTGATGTTGACGGCTTCTTGACCCCTCACTCCTTCTAAAATCTTATATCCTTTCAATTGCTGTATCAACGTCATCGCTTCATCAACATTTACAGGTGCCAAGGCAGCTTTTACATCTTTCATCACTTCAACGAAGATACCTCCCAATCCAAACAACACCTGATGACCGAAATTCTCTTCTTTGGAAGCACCAATAAATATTTCCGTGCCAAAGAGCATGGGATACAACTCTACAGCATAAGTATCTTTAATCTTTATCAAGCGATTAAATTCGCGTATGACCGTTGCTTCTTCTTTCACATTCAAGACCACACCGCCCACATCGGATTTATGGAGAGGACCTACTACTTTCATTACCAAAGGATAGCCTACTTGACGAGCATAAGCTACAGCATCTGCTTCGGTGGTAACTTCCACTTCTTTTTTACAGTCGATAGCGACAGCATCCAAGAGGTTGCGCATAGCTTGTAAAGACAAATAACCACTTTCCGCACCCTCAATCACTCGACGTATGGCAGCCGTATCTACCTTCGGTAAAACAGCAGCCTCCGGTTGGGGTTTGGGAGTATTCACTACTTTAGCCAAGGCATTGCCGAAAACACATTCCTCAGGGAAATTAATACGGTGTTTGTTGTGTATAAAATCAGCTATTTCATCTTTTACATTAATAATAGAAGGCAATATAGGGAATATAGGTTTTTTACAGGTTTTCATTTTCTCATCGAGAAGAGCATACACATCCCAATTCTCGAACAATCCCGGCGAGCCGAAAATAACGGACATAGCATCTATAGTATCGAAATCGTTCTCGCAAGCATCGATGATAAAGCCCAGTTGTTCGGCTGTGCCGGTCGCTAAAAAGTCGATAGGATTTCCTACCGATGAACCGGGAAAAAGTTTACTTAACAAGTTATCAGCTGCTTTCCCTTCTATATGAGGAACTTCTAATCCGTTATTAGAAAGCACATCCGTCAACATAACAGCAGGACCTCCGGCATGGGTAATGATTGCAATGTTTTTACCCTTCACTTCCGGATGCATAAAAATAGCACAAACCGTTGTTAATTCTTCGCGGTTATGACAGCGCACAATGCCTGCTTTCCGAAACAATGCCTCGACGGCAACATCGGAAGTAGCCAAGGCACCGGTATGTGAGGATGCTGCACGGCTGCCTGCCGCTGAGCCTCCCGATTTGATGGCAGCTATCTTACATCCTTTATTAATAAGAGAGGTAGCATGTTTCAAAAGTTTTTTCGGTTGGGCTACTTTCTCCATATACATCATGATTACCCGAGAACTTTTTTCCGTATCAAAAGTCATATCCAAATGTTCCAATACATCTTCAATGCCGGTTTGTGCCGAGTTACCTACTGCCCACACACTGTTAAACGACAAACCGTTGGTCATACCTTGTTCTTTAATAAACACTGCCGTTGCTCCGGAA
>JAQVNO010000102.1 GCA_028703095.1 Bacteroidales bacterium | reverse complement strand
GCTTCAACGCTATATTAGATGAATATTTGGGACCTGTCCCCGAAAAATTAGCACACAAAGGAAAAGAATATTCACCGGGAACATTCTATTCCAATGCTACAGGTTTAAATATGGACGACTATGTCAGTTTGACTTCTTTTACCCATCATCCTTTTTATACGACTTTCCCCATTGAAGTACCCGATAACTGGATAGGTGAAGTAAGTTATAATATTCCTCTTGAAGAATTAATGAATGTAATGGATAAAGCCATCGACAATGGCTATACCTTTGCCTGGGGAGCTGATGTTTCTGAAATTGGTTTTGTAAGACGCGGTAGCATTGCCATTGTCCCCGATTTTGACAATGTGGAAATGGCCGATGCCGAAATCGCTAAATGGACATCCATGCCGCAAAGTCAGAAAATGGCGGAATTCCTCAAAAATCCCGGCAAGGAAAAAGTAATAACACAAGAAATGAGGCAGCTGGCTTTCGATAATTACGAAACTACCGATGATCACGGTTTGCATGTTATCGGTAAAGCTACCGACCAAAACGGAAATAAATATTTTATCGTGAAAAACTCATGGGGTGAGTACGGCGATTATAAAGGTTATTTATATGCTTCATACAATTATGTAGCGTATAAAACATTGAATATCCTTATCCATAAAGATGCTCTTCCTAAGGATTTGAAAAAGAAATTAGGATTATAAAATTATATCTGAGCATTAAAAAAAGGTGTCTGTTTGTATAGACACCTTTTTTTTTGTTGTAGGTGGGATAACATGCTATTCAATGTTTTATTTTTTGATAAAATCATTAGCAAAAGTCTTTAAATAATTGCTGACTTCAATAAGTTCGGAATTTTTGAATATTTTTTTGTAGGGGATGTGTTTTATGTGATTGTTTTTATTGTCGATAAAAAAAACAGCAGGGAAAGTAGAAATGTTGAATTTTTTATAAAATGGTTTTCTTTGATTATCCTCAATATCATATATTATTTTAAAATTCATATTTGGAAAATTATTTTGCAAATTAGTTGTATTACTCCTCATTCCCAAAACATCGTTTATGCTTCCTTTAATCATTACCAGGAATTGTATATTCCTGTTGTTTTTGACAAAATAATCACAAAATGAGAACAAAACTTTACTACACAAACTGCATCCGCCACTTTCATAATATATCATTATACATTTTGAACTGTCGCAGATGGAAATAGTTTGGTTATCCATCGTTTGAGCGTAAAACCGTGTTTGTGAATTTCCACTATATGAAAGTCCAAGAATACATAGTAGAAAAAATATTCTTAAAGTTTTCATAATCAAAAAGTATGAGAAAATATATAGACGCTTACTATTGGATCGTTTTTTAAAAAATAAGCATTACTTTTACTCCTATAATCTGATAATTTCATTCCTAATGGATATACATTACTGCTTCTGTTTTTAAGTATTATTATGTTGGATGCAGTGAAAATATATGTGTCCCCTGATGTAAAAGCTAAACCAAAAGATTTATTATGAATAATAGAGTCTTCGTTCGTTTTTATTTCAATAAAATCAATAATACTTTCTCTTGTAATTATCCAGCTGCTATCTTTCTTTTCCCAAATATCAACTTTTGTATTGGCATACAATTTATTTTCTACATTTGGTGATTGATAGACGCATAAAATTTTATTTGTATCTATAAAATATGTCCATAATTGCTGATTGATTTTAGGTAAATACTTTTCGACCGCTGCAATTATACTCCCTGCTTCATTTCTAGGATATTTATTTACGATTTTATCTATGTTTTTTTGTTTCATCCTCATCCATGGAACAGAATGCCTTTTAATAGAATAAAGAACTTCTAAATTTTGGTTATACATGGTGGATTCATAATCCAATCGTTGAGAAAACAAAATATGTCCGTTTTTCACATCAATCAAATGCATCGGATGAAAATAGGCAAATAAGGGATGCTGAAAATCAGGATAGATTTCCTTTACTAATGTGTCTTTTTCTATATCATACAAACAAAAAACGACAGGAGGAATTTTATTATACATATACGTTAAGAATAATCTGTTGTCATCTACGAACCAACAATCATTAAAAGAATGCTTAAACTCTATTTTCTTTTTGAAAACGAACTCATTATTAATCTTTTCATATATCAAAAGATTGGTATAAAATCCTAAAACAAGATATTTCCCGTTAAAAGATATACATGAGAAGCAAAAGTTGTTTTGTTTTTCTAATGTTTTATTTATACCATTGTAAAATAAAGAAATATTATCTATTGTATTGTCAGATAGGTTTAAAAAATAAACATGTATGGAATCGTTTTTCTGAAATATGTTATAATTTGTAAAAGTAAGGGTGTTATTCCATTCGCAAACAAGTGGTTTAAATCCACTCATCCATTGTTTCTCTTTAGGTATAAATAATACTGTATCTAAATCCAAAAAATGATGTGTGCTATCTGTACGTTGTTGAGCAAGAATTAAATTACTGATAAATATGCCTAAAATAATACTGCTAATAGTTTTCATGTGTTTTTTTATTTTTGAAAGAAAGTATACATAAAAATAATTGTTTTATGTATACTTTCATTGTAAATATTGATATAGGATTACATTAAAACAGTTACATCATAGTAATTTATAGTAATATTTCCATCTCCATCTGTATTGCCATTTGTCCAAGATGTTGTAAATTGAAGGTAAACGGTATTTGCCTGATCGCTTTGTAAAACAAACGTTCTTGAAAAATCTCCATTTTCAGAACCATTAGATAATTCAATTTCAATTTCATCAATTAGATCATCTACTATTATATCAAAAACCTCTTGTGATATGGTATTGTTATTTGGTAATTGAACAGTAGGTGTTGATGTTTCTAATCGTTTGCTACATTTTTCATTTCCGGGTCCTTGACAAACAACTGTTGTTACTGTAACCCCATTTTGGATATCAACGGTTTTTACAACGGTATTATATCGAATTTGTCCCCAGAAATTTCTAGAACCACCTGATTTGTAAAATTCCGTAACTGAAACTTGAGTTGCACTTTGTGAAAAAATACTAATAATAAAAACTATACTAAATAGTATTGTTAAAGATATTTTTTTCATAATATTTTTTTTATTTGTTAATAATTTGTCTAAACTATATTTTTAAATCTGTTTGAGTTTGCGTTTTGTTTAATTTTTTTAGCATTGCTGTGCTACTTATTTACGCTTATGTTCATACCGACGTTTTTTTAATGCTTGATAAAAGCTTGTTTTAGTTTGTTTTAAAATGTTTTGAGGGGACACCCTCTATAAAAGTTGCCACCTCCCATACAAAGCAAGCCTTGTTTTTTTGTAATTGGGGAGGATAAATGTTTAATGTTTTATGAAACAAGTGTTTTTTTTTGTCTAAATAAACAAACACAATAACTTCAAATTGTTGTAATCTCATAATGTGGTTAAATGGCAACATATTTTTTATTTGCAGTAAATAGAAAACCAATCTTTTAGTTACATTTGAGAAAACCATGTATGTTTGTTTTAAAATTCTGCACAAATGTACATAAAATTGACTAATTACACACAGAAGGATAAAAATATTTCGAAAATTTATAGAGGAAAAATACTCTTTTTTTTTATTAAGCTAAATCTTTTTTTGCTTTTTTTTAACCTTGATATTCATGTCTATACTTACGATTTAGAATGTTTATTGTAAAAGGCGTCTATATTTTGTAATTATTTTTGGAATGAAATTAACGAAAAGAATATGCTGAAAAGAAAATATAAAAAAGAGGGAAGTAACAACACCTCCCTCTTTTATTTCATATAGAATATTTTCTAGAACAATCCCTTGTCAAATTTAATTTTCAAGTTCTTCAACATGTCTGCTGTCATAGCCTCCAAATCGTAAGCGGGTTTCCATCCCCATTCTTTGCGGGCGGCGCTATCGTCAACGGCATTGGGCCATGAGTCGGCAATGTTTTGACGGTAGTCCGGTTCATAGCTAATTTGGAATTCGGGAATGTGTTTTCTGATGGAATCAGCCAAGTCTTTCACGGTAAAGCTCATAGCACCGACATTAAAATCAGCATGGTGTATGAGTTTTGAGAAATCGGCTTGCATCAAATCGATGCTTGCTTTGATACAATCGGGCATATACATCATCGGGAGTTTGGTGTCTTCTTTTACAAAGCAGGTGTATTTCTTATATTTGATGGCGTCGTAATAAATAGCAACGGCATAATCGGTGGTGCCGCCGCCGGGCAATGTGCCGTGGCTGATAATACCGGGGTAACGCAAGCCCCTTACATCAAGTCCAAAACGGCGTACATAATAATCGCCCAATAATTCTCCGGCAACTTTTGTTAAGCCGTACATGGTTGTCGGTTTTAAGACGGTTTCTTGAGGTGCTAATTCCAAGGGTGTGCCGGGACCGAAAACAGCAATAGAACTTGGAACAAATACTTGTTTCATTTTCATCTCCAAGGCAAGGTCGAAAACATTCTGTAATCCATTCATGTTGACTTCCCATGCCAGCTTAGGATGTTGTTCGCCTACTGCCGATAAAATAGCGGCTAAATTAACAATCCTATTAATATTGTGTTTCTTACTTACTGCATATAGATTGTCTTTGTTGAGAATATCTAAGGTTTCGAAAGGACCTGTGTTTAATACTTCTTCGGAAGGGGCTGCTTTTTTATCCGACCCTACCACATTATCATTACCGAATACTTTACGAAGACTCAATATCAGTTCCGAACCGATTTGCCCGGCAGCACCGATAACAAGAATTTTTTCCATATACATTATTTTATTTATAAAGGGCTCTCTTTTTTATCATTATAAGATTTCAGACTATCAACGGAACCCATTGGCTAATGGCTGAAAATAGGATGCAAAATTACATTTTTTTTCACTTCATTGGATGATACGGACGATATAATTTCCTTTTTTTCCTACCTAAAAAAATAAAAAAAACCGAACGATGATATGTAAATTTTGTGTAATTTTACAACATCAATAAATCAGCTTATTTACCATTAAAAACATGAGTATGTATACAAAATATCAACAACATTTACTATCACAAATACAAGAAATTAAAGATGCCGGAACCTATAAAAACGAACGTATCATTGTTTCTCCACAGTTTTCGAAAATAAAAGTGAATACGGGAAAAGAAGTGTTGAATTTTTGCGCCAACAATTATTTGGGATTAGCCAATAATCCTCAATTGGTCGACGCAGCTATCCACGCATTGAAAGAAAGAGCCTATGGTATGGCTTCGGTGCGTTTCATTTGCGGGACTTCGGATTTACACAAACAGTTGGAAGAGAAAATAGCCAAATTTTTCGGTACGGAAGATACCATTTTATATGCTGCTTGTTTCGATGCCAACGGCGGTGTTTTTGAACCGCTTCTCACCGAAGAAGATGCCGTTATTTCGGATGCCTTGAATCATGCTTCCATCATCGATGGTGTGCGATTATGCAAAGCGCAACGCTACCGCTACGCAAATGCCGACATGGCCGATTTGGAAACGCAATTGAAAGATGCTCAAAAGTGTCGCTACCGCTTAATTGTTACCGATGGTGTGTTCTCCATGGATGGAAACGTAGCTCCCCTTGACCAAATTCTTGCCCTTGCCGGAAAATACGACGCCATGGTAATGGTCGATGAAAGCCATTCGGCGGGTGTTGTAGGAAATACCGGTAGGGGTGTAACCGAATTATACAATTGCAAAGGGAAAGTAGAAATCATTACCGGCACCTTAGGCAAAGCTTTTGGCGGTGCTATCGGTGGATTTACTACCGGTAAAAAAGAAATTATCGAAATTCTTCGTCAACGTTCGCGTCCGTATTTATTCTCAAATTCTATTCCTCCCATGGTGGCTGCCGCCGGTATCAGGATGTTTGAAATGATGGACGAAACCAACGAACTACAGGATAGATTGCATGCCAACACAGACTATTTCATTAGCAAAATGAAAGCTGTCGGCTTTGACATCAAACCCACTAAATCGGCGATTTGTGCTGTTATGTTGTACGATGCAGCTCTGGCAACGAAATTTGCCGATAAATTACTCAACGAAGGTATTTATGTAATCGGATTCAGTTTCCCTGTTGTTCCTAAAAATCAAGCGCGTATTCGTGTACAACTCTCTGCAGCGCATACAAGAGAACATTTGGATATCGCTATTAATGCCTTTACTAAAATAGGCAAAGAATTAAATATTATCAAATAATATTACGATAAAATCTTGTTTTCTTCGCTTTTAGGGCAAGAGGGGTGGTTTTTTATCTTGTTTCTTTCGATAATATCGTTCGGCAAATGAAAAGCAAAGACCGGCAGAAATAATTCCGCCTTGTGAAGGGAGAGAAGATATTAAACGATGTGGGAATACTTGAAAACTTGGACAAATTTGAGCTTGCAGTTTTACATATTTCCATCCGCCACGAATAGTTAATGCAGGTTCAAAAAGAAGGTAATTATTTCGGGTAATAATTTTTTGTAAATCATCGAAACCTGTATTGTCTGATGGCAAATTAAATTTAAAATCAAAAAAAGTAAGAGTGGCTAAACGTGTAGAAAGTGCTATATCGAAATAATCGGATGTGAATCCGATAGAAGGTTGAATGAAATTTTTCATAAACCACATGTTAGCAGTGTACATGCCTGAGCTATTATCACTTTCGTAATAATGGTATTGTTTGCATGCTCCCAATCCTCCAAAAACTTCAACTACAAAATGTTTGTTTAATGGTTTATAGTATCCAACGGCAGCATCTAAATAATGACCAAACCCATAATCTTCCGATGTGTATTCATAAGCATACATTCCATTTACCATGATTGCTAAACTATTTGTAATAGAATAAGCGCCTTGAATTTCATAAGTAGTTACTTCATCAGAAGCATAATATCCTGCAAGTCGTACTTCGTTTTTTTCTTTAAACAAAGGTACATTTACCGTATTGGGTACATAATAGGTATGTGAACAACTGCTTAATACAATAATACCGATAAGAAAAAATACATTTTGCTTTTTCATTTTGTTTTAAATTTGTACAAAAGTATACTTTTTTTTAATAGATAATTCTATCAAAAAAAAACAATCAGCACTTTAGGACAAACAACGCAAAAAGGCGTAAAAATAAGGACAATTTTTTGGCAGGAAAAGGAGACGATTAGTGATGTGATGATGCGATGATGTGATGATTTAAGCGCAAAGGGCGCAAAGAGTATAGACATTTCTTTTCTATTTTTCTCTATAAAATAAATACGTGTGAATTGATAAAATACGAATCCCGAAAGGGATTCAATGTGAATAGGGCTGCATGAAATGCAGCCCTTGATAGCACCTTTGTTATCATCAACCGCAAAGCGGTTGAATATTGCTTTTTTATTTTAATTCAAGCCCTTCAGGCTTATGCTTTGTTATAGCATATACTAAAAGCATAATCCGTATGTTTCGGAACGAATAATATTACACTTTTATAAATAACAAATTACCCGATTTTATTCGAATAAGTATGTTTTAATTATTACATACGTATCCTCCTGTGATTTCTAAGCTTAGTTTTCATATTTCTAAGCTTAGTTTTACCAATTAACAAGCCTTCCGATGATCATTTCTAAACTTAGTTTTCTTAGGTGTATACTTAGGTAATGAAAGGAAGATAGTCTTCTGTTTAATTATGCATACTATCTGACTTGTTCGAGATAAGTGATTTTTTATTTTTAAATACCTATCATTTCTTTTCATGATTGTCTAATAAGCTCCGATATTGTTACAGATTCTTCGCTTCACTTCGTTACGCTCAGAATGACTATAATTTTAAAGATAAAGGTTCAGGG
>JAQVNO010000101.1 GCA_028703095.1 Bacteroidales bacterium | reverse complement strand
AATAGAGGTGAAAATCGGCAAAGATAAGATACGGGAAAGCCAGTTAAAGGTGAAACGTGAAATTGAAGCAGCAGGAGGTGTTTATCTTATTGTACGCAGTTTTGATGATTTTTTAGAACAATTTGAAAAATACTTATATGAGTAAATTAAACAAACTTTTTTTTATAGAAGAATATCCTGGCAGTTGTTTTTATGCTTATTCAATGGATTTCAGGATTAAAATAATCAGGATATTTAAATTGAAAATCATGTATATTGTTCATATTGGGTATTCTATTGATTTATTCGCTGATAAAAAAGAATCAATTGACTTTATCCGTGAAAAGAAAAAAGAATACATTGAGGCTAAAAAATATATTTTTAAATAATGGCAAAAGAGCTTGTAGTTAAAACTTTTGATCCGAATCAACTATTTTATAAAATGGTTGAGTTCTATCAAGAGAATAAAAAGAAAATAAATCCAAATACGGGTACAACACAGCGGATAGATATTTGTTGTGAAGGGTCTTCTCGTAGCGGAAAAACTTTTGATATTTACGATTTACTTATTTTCTTTTGCGAGCAATTTAAAAAAAAACGCAATCTAAGTATCTATGTTGTCCGCAAAACTCTGAAATCATGCAGGGAAATTGCATATAAAGAGGATTTTGTAAAGAAACTGACACTTGCCGGAATATACAGCACTGATTATGCAAGAAACGAAAACCAATCCCCTGAATACACACTTTGGGGGTCAACTATTAAATTTATCGGGTTAGATGGTGGCGAAGAGCTTGGACGAAGCGATATTATTTATGTTAATGAGGCTTTAGACATAAATAATCAAAAAACAATGGATAATTTGCTTATGCGTTGTGAAATGCTTGGATTATTTGACTGGAATCCTAAATACTCGAAACATTTTATTTTTAAATGGGAAGGAAGATTTAATACTTTATTCACAAGGACAACATTTAGGGACAACAAACACATTGACCCGAAAGTAAAAGGTAATATCTTGTCTAAATGCCCCTGGAGCTTTGATGATTACGATGAAGAAAAAAGATGCTGGAAAGTTCCAATAGAGCAACGCAGACCAAATGAATATAACATTAAAAACGGAACGGCAAATTATCACGATTGGATGGTTTACGGTGAGGGGATAAGATGCCCCGAAGAAGGTGCCGTTTTCAAAAACATAAATTGGATTGAAACTTTCCCGGATGATTGCGAATCTGTTCACTTTGGACTTGACTTCGGTTATACATCAGACCCGTCCGTCCTTACAAAAGTAGGAAGAAAAGGAAACAACATATACATTCAGTATCTTACTTATAACCCTTATGATAATACTGATATGTTATATAAAGCTGTGATGCCTTTCTTACTTGAAGAGCAAAAAAGACGTAAAAAAGAATCAAATGGGCTTGAAACTGCCAATATTATAGTTGCTTGCGATAGCGCAGACAGGTATAAAGATGTTCATTTTGTCCGTGAACTTAATGCAATTATCATCAATGAAAATAAAAAAATACAATCAGACTGCGAAAAAGCAAAAATAGACCCTGAAAATCACAAGATAAGGGGTATTCAATTTGTTAAGGTCAAAAAACCAATGGTAACGGTTAGACTTAGCAACATGAAAAAATTCAATTTACACGTAGTCGAAACTCCTGAAGCCGTAGAGGAATTTGATAATTACGTTTACATGATTATCGAGGGAAATCAAACAAACATACCTATTGATGATTATAATCATGGCATTGATAGTGCAGGATATTGTATATGGCATTTCCACAAATGGAAATGATAATTTATGTTAAAAACTATCAAATAACAATTATTATTGAAAAAATCTATATATTTGCATTATAAAATTTAGCTATGGCATTCAATACAAGCAGAATTTATACAAGGGATGGCATGATACCGTCTCAAAACGACATATTAAGTGCTATATATGGCAATAGTAATTCTACAGAAGTAAATACTAATACCGTACATGGTCAGCGTGATGCGCTAAATAAATCTTCAGTTGTTCAGGCTTGTGTTATTACAAGATGCGATGCCATAAGTAATTTGAGAATTTGGGCAAAGGATGATGATGGTCGAAAGATAAAAAACGCAACCGTTAAACAGGATTTAAAAGAACTGAATTATTATAATGAATATCAGGATTTCAGGACTTTTAATAACATGTTGGAAGCTTACGCCTGTGTTTATGGGCGTGGTTATGTTTACAAATCAAAATTAATAGGATTAAATAAATTTGATTATTATCCAATTTCAAACCATTTAATTCAACCAAAATACTTTCAATCATCAAATAAATTCGCAGAAAAAGAACCTGATTATTACGAAATAGACTTGCAGACAGGTGCTGTTTTAAGGCTGGAACGTGATGAGATTTATTCTTTTATTGACAATGACTTTTTCAACCATGATGGAGTTCGTGGATTATCTCGTCTGTATTCACTTAAAGAACCAATATCAACGCTTTTAAGTATAGGGCAAATGTCAACACAACTTATCGCTGATGGTGGCGCGCGTGGCATCATATCACAAGGCGCACGTGACGTTGATATGATTACTGCACCTTTCTTAGATGATGAACAGGAAGAAATACACAGGGCAATCAAACGATATGGCGGACTTCGTGAGCAATTAAAATATATCGTGATGAAAGGAGTTGCAAATTATGTGCCTCTGACATCTAAAATTATTGATATGCAACTTCCTGAATTGGCTAAAGAAGCTACATTACAAATCGGCAAACGTTTTGGAATACCAAATGCCTATTTTGCTTTAGAGCCACGATTTAAAGCAATGCCGGAAGCAAGAAAAGAGTTTCATACGGGCACAATTATTCCTGAAGCAACTGTAAGATATAAGGACATTGTTAAGATGAAAGGTATTCCAGCACGTGATTGGGAATATTACCCTGATTGGTCACATTTGGATTTCTTTCAGGAAGCACTAAAAGAAAGCGCAATTGCGTTAAATCAAGCTTTGGCAGCAATCACGCCGGCAGTAACGGCTGGAATTGTTAGCAAAGATGAAGCAAGGACATTTTTAGAACCATATTTAGAATAAAGCTATGGACATGACAAAGAAACAGATTGATAAACTTCGTGAACAGAAAAATAAGGAGGTTAAAAATCAAAACATTGTAATAAAATGACAGATTTAAGTAAATTCGAAACAAAAGAGGAACTACATAAGTTTTTAATTGAAAATAAGAAAACACTTATTGCAGAAAAAAAATTTATGATGAAAGAAGCTGATGCAATTTCTTTTTATGTTCCAATTATAACTGAAAAAGGCGATGCTTTGAAGGCTGACCCTGCAAATACACGGAATTTATTACAAAAAGATTCGATAAGAGTACGTGTGGTTATAAACACAACAAACTTGCTTGATTCACATGGAGATGTGCATATTAAAGGTATTTGGAAAAAATCACTTAAAGAACAAAAAAACTTGTATTTGCTACAAGAACATCAAATGAAATTTGCAAATATAATTACTGATGATGTATCTGCAAGCACAAAAACATATAAATGGCGTGATTTAGGGTTTGATTTTGAAGGTGAAACGGAAGCATTAGTTTTTGATGCTAACATTGAAAAAAGTAGGAACCCATTTATGTTTGAGCAATATGCAAAAGGATATGTAAAAGAACATTCGGCCGGAATGAGGTATGTTGATATTTTCATGTGTGTTAATTCTGGCGAACGATGGGCAAAAGAAGAAAAAGAAAATTGGGATAAGTATTATCCTGAAATTATAAATAAAGATGTTGCAGATTCTATGGGGTACTTTTGGGCTGTTACAACCGCTAAAATAATAGAGGGTTCAGCAGTGGTAAAAGGAAGTAATTATGCAACGCCAACAATATCAGTAAAAGAGCAAGAGCCGCCAAAAGGCACTCCTGACAAAATAGAAAATAGCCGTCAGTACGACACTGTTTCAATCAATGAGTTTAAGGAAATTTTATCAAAACATTTAAAAAACTAACAAAAATGGACGAAGAAATGAAAAATGCGCTTAGTGAAGCGTTGGAAACATTTAAAGCCAGACTGCCAAAGGGTATTTCTGAAAAAGAATACAATGAAAAGTTCGATGCCTTTAAAACAGAAATTGAGAAGAAATTCGAAGGAATTGTAACCGAAAAAATTCTAACTGCAAAGTTTGAAGAATTTTCACGGGAATTGGCTGAAGATTTGAAAAAGTTTAAACCGCAAAATCAGGTAAAAATGACTATTGAAGATGCAATTGCTAAAAAAATAGCAGAAAAACAAAAAGACATTCTTGACATCTTGGCCAAGGGTTCCGGTATTATTGAAATTGACGTTACAAAAGAAGTTGGCGACATTACAACAGGCAGCGGTACAGTACCAGTTGCAGCACCTGCTATCATTGGTGTTCAGAATGCACCATTATCAAACGTGAATTTACGTTCTTTGAGTGTTGAACAGTTTATGACTGTACTGCCAACAGGTATCGGTGCTGCATATCCTTATACTGAAGCTGTTCCTAAGGATGGGGATTATACTTTTGTCAACGAAGGTGAAGATAAGCCACAGATTGATTTTAAATGGGAAACAAGATATGCCACACCAAAAAAGATTGCAGCATGGATTAAACTTACAGAAGAATCTGTGAAAGACGTTGTTGGTCTTGAAGGTGTTGCCCGTGATTTCTTGCGTAAAAAACATGACTTAAAGAAAGCTAAAGCGTTGTTATTTGCAACCGGAGCTGGTGACGAACCTAAGGGAGCTACTAAATACGGTCGTGCATTTGTTCCCGGAGCAATGGCTAACGCTGTTAAGAATCCCAACTTTATGGATATTGTAAATGCTGCAATTGTTGATATTGCAACTACTCATAATTATGAGGATGAAACTCCTTATATGGCAAACTTGGTTTATATCAATTCTGTTGATTTCTTTATTGAAGTCGTATCAGCAAAGGATAGCGAAGGGCGACCTTTATATCCTATGGCATCATTGATGAATCAGGTTACAATTGGTGCTACTACAATTGTTCCTGACGAATCAGTACCATCAGGGAAGATATTTGTTGCAGACCTTCGTAAATACAACATTACAAACTATGTACCCTACATGGTAAAAGTAGGTTGGATTAACGATGACTTCATCAAAAACCAATTTGTAATTCTGGCTGAATCACGTTTCCATCAGTTTGTGAAAAAACTTGATGAACAAGCATTTATCTACGATGATATTGCAACTATTAAATCGGCTATTACAGCTCCGCTTGAACAGGCTTAAAAATATGGGTGCTTGAAATACAGCACCCACAATTATAAACATTAAAAACATTATTAAAATGAAAAAACTTATTTTATTACTAGCAATGATGATTGGCTTTGCTGTATCAGCACAGACACTTTTGACTACAAACATTGTTTTGCCAAATACATATGTTAATGTTCCAACTGATTATACTTTAAGCGCTGCAGCACCTGGCGTATGGTTGATTAACGCCCAACAGCATTATCCAACTACTCAGGACTTTATTTGCAAGCTTGATACTATTGTTGGCACTAACCCTACAAATGTTGCAGTTTCTTTATATGGGAGGAAATCAGCATTATCTTCTTATTCTCAAATAGGGTCAACTGTCAATTGGAAGCTTACAACAAAAGATACTGTTATAGTAATTTCAAATGACACTACAAATAGATACCGGGAGTATAAAGTAACTTATACGCTAACCGGTGATAGTTCTGTTGTTGGTTTGAAAAATCAGGAGTTTAAACAATGGATTGAATAATTTTTGCTTTATGAAAGTCATTTATATAAAAGATTTTGTTGGTAAAGTTACTGGCAATATAATTGAAACAGATTTTGCTACTGCCAATTTTCTTATTGCTAAAGGTGTATGTGTTGAGTATGCTAAAAAAGAAATAACAGACAATAATGAAGTAAATCAGCCAACTGTTAAAAAAAAGCCATTAACCAATAAAAAAACAGTAGTGACTGACAATAAAAAGGCAAAAAAAGGGAGACCTAAAAAGAAGTAAAACAACCGAATGAAGGGATACTGATAGTTTCGGTATCCCTTTTTTAAAACATTAAACATGCAACCACTTATTGACAAAACATATTTTTGGGGTGAACTGAAAATTGATACTGGACTACACAGACCATCAGGTACACTTCTTGGCGAGGCTGCTGCAAATGCTGAATCTGAAATTGATAAATATATCATAAAGCATCAGAAAGAATTTTTACGGCAAATGTTTTCTGAAAGATACATGGAAAGTGTGGGTTGGGAATTGCCTTCAGAATTAGTTGCGATGATACGTGATGAAGATTCAATTGCCCCAACATCACCACTTGCAAATTACGTGTACTTTTTTTATTCACGTGCCAATCAAACAATGTCAACACCTGCTGGAGAAAAGACAACTGTTATTCAAAACACGGCGTTTACTTCACAAGTCCCCAAAATGGTAAACGCATGGAATGAAATGGTAAAAAAGGTCAGGAATATACACGAAAAACTTTACAATGTAAAAACAATAGAAATCAATGATGTTGATTTTGATTATATAGAAAATATCTATAATAATGTTGATTTTTGTAGTGATATTTACGAAACCATTAATGTTTTTGGTATATGAAATTAACCATGCAGCATAAAATGAAAGACTGGGACGTGTTAAAAACAGTTTGCGGTCTTGATGAAAAGTTTGTTGAAAAGGTGAAGGCGTTTGATGTGCCTAAAAAAATACTTGGCAAGAAAGTCAAACAAACAGCATATATACAATTACAACATATTATATCCGCATGGGATATTAAAACAGAGGAAGATTTGCATAAATGGACTGCAAAGGCATTTGGCATAAGCAACATTAAAAAATGTCCTATTATCGACTTCATACGCCTTACGATTGCATTTTCTGATGTTGCAGGTGAAGCTGGTAAACTATTTATGGATTTAAGGCGTGAATGTAAAGATTCAGATTTAAAAACCAAACTTGAAGAATTAAAAACAAAACATAAATCATCCATTTTGGCTGAAATAATGATAGCATCACAAGGGGCATATACACAGCAACAAGCTGCCGAACTGCCTTGGATGTTTGCTTATGACATTCTTGAACGGCAAACATTAGAGTATGACAAAAGCGTTATTCAATCAGAGGAAATGGAAAAAAAATCAAAAAGAAATGGAAGAACTAAGTCCGCTTGATATAGCAATCCGGGATAGCATTGAAAAAGTAAATGCAGGTGATGACGATAATCCAGCTTATTGTGGGTGGGCATTGTGTATGCGAACACGTCAGGATATTGTTTTTAAGCACGTACAGGGGACTTATCCAGCTTTGATACAATTTATCGAAGATGTAGAATATCCACCAGTGAATGGGTTAGTACCACGTGAGATTGATTTTTATTTATTACACCCAAAGGCCAAAGGTGCAGATGCTGTTGAAACACGTATTTTGCATGACAGGTTATCACGTTGTGTTAATGATTTTCAAAAGGAATTGCGTAATTACTACCGTTGTGAGTTTATCGGTCAGCGTACACGTTCCATAGAGCAAATATCACAGGTTATGGAAGCTGGTATATTGTTTAAATTAAGGATTTACATAGACCAAACATGTTAGACGTATCAAACATAAACAATCGTGTTTCAGACGTTCTCAGGCGTAATTTAGAGGCTACAAAAGAGGATGTTAAAAAAAGCATGGCTGCAAATAATCAGGTCGTAACTGGCAAAACCGCTAACAGTTTACGTGTTGATGTTTCGGGAAACGAGGGGATTTTATGGGGTGCAGAACATATTGACACTTTAGAGATTGGTATATCACCGCAGCGGTCAAATATGGAAAGTTTTAATGCTACTTTTTTGGGAATAAATCAATGGCAGCAGTCACGGGGTTTAATGT
>JAQVNO010000100.1 GCA_028703095.1 Bacteroidales bacterium | reverse complement strand
TTTTGAAGTGCAAAAATACATTTTTTTATCATATCTTTTAACACACCTGACAATAGGCATATTTTAAATATTATTTTTTGATTTACTGATAAATAAAAATATCAGCACATATAAAATACTTAAATGGATTTTTTTAAGGTAAAGCTAAAAGTAGAACCGACATCCGGGGTGCTTCTCACATTAATGGGTTGACTATGCGCTTCCATAATATGTTTTACAATTGCTAATCCCAATCCGGAACCTCCCATATTGCGAGACCTATCTTTAGATACGCGATAAAAACGTTCAAACAATCGAGGAATATGATTATTATCTATCCCTATTCCATTATCTGTGATTTCAATTAAATAATTCTCATCCATATCAAAGAAAGTGATTTTAATTACTTTTTCTTCTTTGTCATTATATTTCATGGCGTTAATCAACAAATTAATAAAAACATGTTGGATACATCCCCTGTCGGCTTTTACCATATAAGTGCGTTCAACGTTTGCATTAATTACATATTGTACATTATACTTCTTTGATTGAATTTCTAACATTTCGAGTGTTTCTTGTAATAATTTATACAAATCAATTTTTTCAAAATTTAATGAAAATTCTTTATACTCTAATTTAGAAATGGTTTCTAAATCCTCAACAATAGAAATGATTCTGTCGATATTTTTCGATGCTTGATGTAGATATTTGTAATTGATTTTTTCATCGGATAAACCTCCATCTAATAAAGTCAGCACATAACCTTGAATGGCCGTTAAAGGGGTTTTCAGTTCATGAGACACATTTCCAAGGAACTCTTTACGATACATTTCCATTTTTCGTAATTGTTCCATTTCACTGTCTTTCTTTTCCATAAAGTTTAATGCATCCCGCTCGGCCATTTCTATAGACTTATATTTCTTATTCCATTCTTTCTTCGTGCTTTTAGACATTTTAAAATCTAAAATTACTTTATAAATCAACCTAATCTTTTGATAAATAAATAAATCTATCCAATAGTATGAAAACAAAAAACCAAAAAGTAAGCTAATCGAAGATGTAATAATCAAACTTAAAAACAAGGATAAATGCAAAAATAAATAGGTAATACAAAATAGAAATACCATCATTACACTTATACCGGCAACAATAATAATTGCTATTAGTACAGAATTAAGATTTTTAGTTTTTTTATATCCTGTTCTTATTCTTAATGCCATACGATTATTTTAAAGGATGATTATTCGAGAAAGCTTTTAAACGAGCTTCCAATTCCGGAAATTGACTTTTTGCAACAAGCGACACGCAAGCTCGTAAGCCTTCTAAACGATGACTTCCTGTGATAACTAAAGAAATGGCGCTGATTCCGTAGTACAACAATTCTTCCAATAGGTCTTCGCCGCTAAAACCCGGATAACTGATGGTGAAATAAAAACCATCGGATAAAGGTTGATCTTCATCTTTATCATACACTATTTTAAATCCATTATCCAAAAACATTTTTTTCATGGCATGGGCTTTGTCTCGGTACTCAATTACACCTTCTACAATATTATAAGTTCCATCATTACATGCTTTTAAAATTGCCGCCATGGCATATTGTGCTGAATGAGATGTGCCGGAACTTAAAGCATAAACAGCGCCGTAAACAATAGCGTGTCCCAAATTATCAGTTCCAAAATAAGGTTTTAAATCGGGATAATTACCGGTAAATAATTTTTCAGATATCACCATTACACCCAAACGCTCACCGGCATAGCTAAAAGCTTTGGAACTGGATATAAAAAGCACATAATTATTTGTGTACTTCGCTACGGTAGCTTGATAGGGTGGTTTACCCGGAATAGATATATCCTTACGGAAATCCATACCGAAATATGCCAAATCTTCAATAACAATAACATCGTACGTATTTGCTAATTCACCAATGATACGAAGTTCTTTCTCCGTGAAACATATCCAAGATGGATTATTAGGATTTGAATATATAATTGAGTGAATATTCCCGTTTTTTAGATAACTTTCCAATTTATCTTTTAATTTTTCTCCTCTATAATCATACACATCGAAAGTCTCAAACTTTGCTCCCAAAATGCGATGTTGTTGTTTTTGCACAGGAAAACCGGGGTCAATAAATAGAGTAGTATCTTTTTGTTTGTTCAAACGTTGAAACGTCAAAAAGGTTGCAAAACCCGCTTGCATGGATCCAACTGTAGGAATACAAGAAGATGGTTTCACTTCTATATCCATAAAATTCTTACAAAAACGCGACATTTCATATTTAAGTTCCTTCACCCCTTCAATGTCCGGATAAATTGCTGATACACCTTTATCAAGGGCTTTTTTTTGGGCATCCAAACCAATTTGTACCGAGGATAAGCCTGGAATGCCCATTTCCATACGTATAAACTGTTTGCCTGAAGCAATTTCAATTTCATTAATCAATCTTTTAATTTCACGTATGGATGCTTTGCCTATACTCGGTAAATTACTGTCTTTTATCTTCTCTTTTACAATCTCATAAGGTATTGGTGTATTCATCATATCTTTATATTTTTTTTTAATTTTAATATTTAATTCATAAAATTTATAACTTTCAATTTAAAAATGCAGACACTATTTCATATGCTTTATCAACAGCCGATTCTAATTGATCATTGACCAAAATAACATCAAATTGATTTTTAAAAGAAATTTCATAGACTGCTTTTTTTAATCGTTTTCCCAAAGACTCCTCTGTTTCCGTACCTCTATTTATCAATCGCTCACGTAGGATATCCAATGAAGGTGGCATTATAAACAAAGCCAAAGCATTTGAACCATAATACTTCTTAATATTTAACCCACCTAACACATCCACATCAAAAACTACATTTTTTTTCTGTAAATGCAAGCGATCTATTTCGGATAGCAACGTGCCGTAAAACTGATTTTCATACACTTCTTGCCATTCTAAAAAAGAACCTTTTTTAATTTCGTCTTTAAATTCTTCCGGTGTAAAGAAATAATAATCTTTTCCATTGATTTCATCTTTCCGTTGCTTACGACTGGTAGCCGAAATGGAAAACGCCAAGTGTAGGTCAGACTGTATCAATGCCTTAAGTATAGTCGTTTTACCCGAACCTGATGGAGCAGAAAAAATTATTATTTTTTCGTTCATATTTGCTGATTTTATTATGCAAAAGTACAAAATAAAGCATCATGTTGTGTTGATTTCATTTTTTTTTATTCCATAAAAAATTAGTATCTTTGCAAGTTTTATTTCAAAAATTATTTTCACATAGAAGCTATCGCATATGAAAAAAATATTAATTACAGGAGGTGCAGGTTTTATAGGGTCTCATTTAGTCCGTTTATTGGTTAACAAGTACCCTGCATATCACATTTATAACCTTGATAAATTAACATATGCCGGCAATTTAGAAAACTTAAAAGACATCGAAAATGCGCCCAACTATACTTTTATCAAGGGCGATATTGTAGATGCTGATTTCACACATCAACTTTTTTCCAAACACTTTTTCGATGGTGTTATTCACTTGGCTGCCGAATCACATGTAGATAGATCTATACATTCTCCTTTAGATTTTATCTTTACTAATATTGTAGGAACAGCTAATTTATTAAATGCTGCCCGTTCGACTTGGAAAGACAGTTTTGAAAACAAACGTTTTTATCACATTTCTACCGATGAAGTATATGGTTCTTTAGGGGAAACCGGAGCTTTTACAGAAACCACACCTTATGCTCCCCATAGTCCCTACTCGGCTTCCAAAGCCAGCTCCGATCATTTAGTAAGAGCTTATCACGACACCTATGGTTTAAATACCGTTATTTCTAATTGCTCCAATAACTATGGACCTTTTCAATTTCCCGAAAAGCTAATTCCGTTGTTCATAAACAACATACTACATAACAAGCCTTTACCGGTTTACGGGAAAGGAGTCAATGTAAGAGACTGGCTATATGTTGAAGATCATGCCAAAGCTATCGATTTGATTTTCCATCACGGGAAAAGTGGTGAAACGTACAATATCGGCGGCAATAATGAATGGAAAAATATTGATTTAATCCATAAACTTATAGAAATAACCGATGAATTACTTCATCGTCCTATCGGTAGTTCAAACAATCTAATCACTTTCGTTACCGACCGTGCCGGTCACGATTTACGTTACGCCATTGATGCCTCAAAAATTAAACGAGAATTGAGATGGGAACCAAGTATTCAATTTGACGAAGGATTCCGACAAACCGTGCAATGGTATCTCGATAATGAAAGCTGGTTAAAAAATGTAACTTCCGGAAATTACCAAAAATATTACGAAGAAATGTATGCTAATCGTTAATTAATTTTAATATAATGTATTTAAAACCATCTCTTCTATATATCCTTTTCGCTTGCATGCAATATTCCTTTGCTCAAGTAGAAATTATGGTTGACACAAATACTCACATTCCTAATACTGTCGATAGCCTCATTCTTAATTTTAACGAAACGGCAAAAGATACTGTTTTATCAATTCCTATGCTACCTGCAATTCAATTTTATACCGATGTATGGAAGAACGAAAACACACGATCTGCTTATCTAATTAAAAAAGACACAACCTATGTTTTACCTATTGAAAATGCAAATACCGGAAGTTTTGTTTTCCCTTGCCAAGGAAAAGTGTGTTCTCCTTACGGAATGCGTAGTGGAAGAATGCATACCGGTATGGATATCAAACAAAATTATGGCGACAGTATTTGTGCTGCCTGGAACGGAGTAGTTAGAATGGCTCGTATGGGGTATTACGGTTATGGCGGCATAGTAGTTATAAGACACGACAACGGACTGGAAACCATCTATGCTCATTTATCCCGTATCAGTGTATTGCCTAACCAAAAAGTGAAAGCTGGTGATTTAATAGGTAAAGCAGGTAGAACAGGACGTGCAACTACAGAACATTTACATTTTGAAACTCGCTTCTTATATGAATATTTCAACCCTAAAACAATTATTGATTTTGAATCAGGCCAACTTATAAGCGATACACTGATTGTTAAAAATGGGAAATTTTACGCTAAACAGGAAATAAACAAAATTACTGATGAAGAAATAATACCATCATCTTCCCTTACAGATAGCTTACTTATACAAAACACTGTAATGCCGGCTGACAGCATCGCAACGCCAACAACAAATAACGACCCACCGAAAGTCAATTCCAATGCCATTTACAAACCAAAATACCATATTATCAAACAAGGGGATACTTTATATCAAATTGCAAAAAAACACCGAACGAGTATTAACAAACTTTGTGAAATTAACAAATTAAAAGAAACCGATATATTAAGTATAGGCCAAAAAATAAAATTGCCTTAATCCACAGATTTAAAAATTTTAACCATGTTAAAAAAAACACTCATTTCTTTACTTTTCTTACTAATAATCATACAAATACAATCCCAAACCCACGATTTTGGTTTTGCGAAAAATAATGAAATATCAATATCAACCAAAGAAGACTCACTTTTACTTTATTCTTGGGCGGGAGGAATGAATAGCATGCAGTTTGCTAAAATAGACCTTGATTTTGATGGCATTCAAGACCTTGTAACTTTCGATGTTCACGGTCGCCGTCTACTCCCTTTTCTGAATAAAGCTCGAAATGCAAATGAAATAAACTATATTTACAGCCCGGAATATATCAAATTCTTTCCCAACGATATTTACGGTGTATTTCATTTAATCGATTTCAACAAAGACGGAAAAAAAGACATTTTTACTTATAAAAATGCCGGCATTAAAGTATATAAAAACATATCGGATAGTATATTAAAATTTGAAACATTTACTGAACAAGTTACTTCTATCTATTACGAAAACTACATAAATCTTTTTTGCACGGAAGGAGATTACATCATCATTCAAGATATGGACGATGATGGTGATGTTGACATTTTAGCCTTTTGGTCTTTAGGGAAATATATTGATTTTCACAAAAATCAATCGATGGAAAAATATGGTAATTGTGAACATTTAGATTTTAAATTATCGGAACGTTGTTGGGGCTATTTTTCCGAAAGTGGCGAAGGAAATGAAATTACTTTACACGATGATTGTAACAATACGAAAAACACCAAAGAACATCGCCATACAGGATCAAGCATGTTGCTATTCGATGAAAATGGATCAGGCTTAAACGATTTGATTTTAGGAGATATGGATTATCCAAATCTGGTACTACTTACTAACGGAGGAACTCAGGATTCTGCTCATATGGTTGCCGTTGACATGCTGTTCCCGTCTTATGATGTTCCCATTTCCCTTTATTCAATGCCCTGCCCTATCTTTTTAGATATTGATAATGATAGCGTTAAAGATTTAATGGTATCTCCTTTAGATTTAGCATACACCAAATCTGAAAACATAAATTCTGTGTGGTGGTATAAAAACTTCGGAACAAACACACATCCTGATTTTCGCCTACAAACAAAATCTCTTTTTCAAGACCAAATGTTAGATTTTGGCTCCGGCGCTTATCCCGTTTTGTTCGATATCGATAATGATGGATTATTAGATTTATTTGTTGGAAATTATGGATATTTCGATACTGCTGAGTTAATAAACGGCATACTGAAATGCACTTATATAGCCTCTATAGCTTATTTAAAAAACACAGGTACGATAACAAACCCTTCTTTTCAATTTATAACGGATGACTTAGGTAAATTTAGAGATTCAGCTTACACTTCTCTCATTCCAACTTTCGGTGATATAAACGGAGACGGGCTTGCCGATATGATAGTTGGATGCTCGGATGGCAGCCTACTATATATGGAAAATAACACTATAAATGAAGAACTTTCTTTTGCAACAGCAGTTATAGATTTTCAAAATATAGATGTGGAAGAATTTGCAGCACCTCAACTTTTCGACATAAACAAAGACTCGCTTCTTGACTTAATCATAGGAAACAGAAAAGGGAAATTAAGCTATTTTAAAAACTCAGGAACGCCTTCACAAGCTGTTTTCACTTGGATAAGTGATAACTTTGGCAATGTGGATGTGCGTGATTACGATGATTCTTATTTTGGATATGCTACGCCTTGTTTTTTTAAAACACCCGAAAATGAAACACGATTATTTGTAGGAGCTGAAAATGGATATATATTATATTACAAAGACATAGATGATAATTTAAACGGCAGTTTTACATTAATAGACAGCATGTTTTATGTACAAAACAACATGCGCTTCCCTATTCGCGAAGGACACCGTACTGCCATCAGTTGCGGATTTATCGACAACGACTCTTTTCTTGATATAATCATTGGAAATTATGCCGGCGGATTATCTTATTACAAAGGGATTGCTCCTCCTCCAATAAATATTGGCATAAAAGAAGTAACAAATCAAAACAAAACTGAAAAAATACATATTTATCCAAATCCCGCACATGATAACTTGCATATAAAAAGTGAAACATTGAACATTATACAAATAGAAGTTGTTGATTTATTCGGAAGAAAACTCAAGTCTTTTCAATTAGAAAATACCTTTACCGAAATAAAGCTTTCCGACTTAAAACAAGGAATGTACTTCTTACTTATTACCACAGAAAACAAACATATTGCCATAAGAAAAATCATAAAAATGATTAAGTAGATGTCGCAATTAAAAATTAAAAAAAAATCAGTTTTATTCATATTGATATTGATTTTCAGCATACTTCTTATTGCTGTCTATATGTATGTAAGTCATAGACAAAAAAGTGACTATCAATCTCCGCGTTCATGGAAACTCATCCAAAAAGACAGCAATCTACGGGTTGGCATTTTATACAATTATACCGATTATTATGTTTCACATGGTGAAATTTATGGATTTCACTATGAAATGTCAAAAAAATTAGCGGAACATCTACATTTACACATTACTTACAAAGTATATAATTCCTACAAAGACTATTATGTTGCTTTGTTTAACAACAAAGTAGACTTACTTGCTATGGATATCATTTTTGATGTAGAAACCCAATCAATTTTTGATTATAGTCT
>JAQVNO010000099.1 GCA_028703095.1 Bacteroidales bacterium | reverse complement strand
ATGCAACGAAGCATAATCTAACTTTATGATAAAGACTTTAGTTGCCTAATAACACTCTTATGGGGTAATATCCAAATAATTCTGACTTGAATTTCTAATCTTTTTTGTGAAAATTGACGTTTTTCGCATTTTTTTGATGTTTTTAGATGCATTCAAAAGCAAAAAATAGCACTTACTGTCAAGTTTCACAACGTTGTTGATGTAAATCAACTATTTGTGTTTGCAAATTTATAATTTTTATTTTAAAATCATCTGGTTTTTGAATAAATATTTCAGGTTTTAACTCAAACCATTTAGTAACAGCATCAAAAGGAGTTTTCACGTTAAGTTCTTTTCTCAAAGAACCATGTCTTCTATAAAGATTGTAAAATAATAAGAAACGAATTAAGTCATTATTCAATTCTGATTTATTTTGGTATTTGAACTTCAATATAGTATTGTTTTTGATTGTTCCATTTACTCTTTCAACCATTCCGTTTGTTTTTGGAGTAGATGGTTTTGTACATCTATGCTCTATGTTGTTTGCTTCGCATTTTATGTCCAGTAATGATGGTTTGGTGCATAGGTCTCCTTTTTTGCTTCTTATCAATCTGTTTGTAAACTCAAACCCATTATCAGTTAATATATGCGTTATAACAAAAGGGAAAAAAACCATGCACTCATCAAAAAACAAATCTGTGTTTTCTGATGTTTTATGGTCATACACTTTATAAAACATTACCCTTGTTGCTCTATCTATCGCTACATATAAATAAGAACCGACCTTATTAAATTTTGGCATATAAGTTACATCAAAGTGTAAATAACCTGGTTCGTAAGCTTTAAATTTCTTGGCTTTTTCTTTTTCTAAAATAGGAACTGTATTGATATTGTTTCTCACAAAGCATCGATAAACAGAACTTCTTGAAATGCTATTGTTTTGAGTAAAAATTGTTTCAAAAATTTCATCCAGAGGAAACCATGTAGATTTTCTAATACTGATTGCTAGCGTTTCCTCCACCTCTGACAATGCGTAAACTATGTTTTTGGGAGTACAACTGGCATCGGAGGTGCACACCCGATTTCTCCACTTAGAAACAGTCTGTGATGATATGCAAAACTGATTAGCTAATTCTTCATTGGTGGAAGAAAAATTGTTTTGTATTTGCTGCCGAATGTTTATATTTGTCTTGGCATTGGAATGGTAAATTTGTTGCATATTATTTTTATTTGTGGTGAAACAAAAATAATCAATTTATTTACCTTCCATTCCTTTTGGCTCAGTTTCGGCTACGCCTTCACTGAGCCAAAAGGAATGGAAGAACCATCAACAACGTTGTGAAACTTGACACTTACAAATTAAACATTGGGCGATACACTTAGTTGAATATTATGATTTTATGTAGTGGGTTTGTTACAAATTTGCAGTTATTATAATAGATTTTACCAAGAACATTTTAATATAGAAATACATGAAAGTCTTGCGCAAAGCCATTTGCATGAAACTGCACCAACTGTATTAGAAGCAAATGTTAAGTGATGAGTTAATTTTATGTCAAATTATTAGTTATAAAAATGCCAATTTTATAGTCATTAAATATTTAGTTTATTTTTAATTGGATATGGAAAATATTAGAGTAAAAGAGATTGTCGCGTTTAAGAGAAAGTCCGAGAAAGCAAAGATAAGTCAAGTAGAAAGCTGGAAAAAAAGGAAATCATCAAATAGTCCTAAAACGGGGGGAGGGAATTATTGGATAAGTTGTCTTATGGCAATTAGTACTGTTTTTAAAACAAATGACCTAGATATTTATGATGAAAGAATTTCTCGACTAGAAGATATGATTAGAAATTCAGAGATTGAAAATACAAAAAAACGATTTCAAAAAAACATTGATATAATTACAAGTTTTAAGGATTTTGATTTACAAGAAATCAGACCAAATGCGAAACTAAAAACATTACACAAAGTTAAAAGCAAGTCAGTTCTAGATTTATATGGAGTACCGATACAAGTAAATCCTAATCATGTTTATTCATTTTCAATAGATAATGAAAAAAAAATTGGTGCAGTTTGGTTTATCGCACAAAAAGAAGGTTATAGTGAAAATGAACTTGCCATGTTTACCGATATACTATACAGATATCTAAATGATCATTACAATGATAAATATGAAGTCAGTAAATCGTTTTGTGTTGCTGTTGATATTGTTAAAGCACATAAAGTCGATTATTCCGAGATAGAAAGTAAAAAAGTTACAAGTTTGATTGATTCAATAATAAAAGAAATAAACTCAATAAAAAAGAAGAAGTAAGACTAAAAGTAAGAATATGATGAAACACCTATTAACCTTTTTGTTTTGTATTATTCCATTTGTCTGCTATTGTCAACAAGAGCCGATTGATGTTGCTGAGCTTACAATAAAAGTTGGTGGTATGTCAACAGAAGAGTTGTATTACGGTTTTGCTGAAGGCGATCAAATTATTTTTTCTTTTGAAGAAGAAAATGGCAAAGATATTAAGGAAATTGAAATTCTTGAAATTCCAAGTAGTTCAAAATTTATGGATTATAAGACTTCTCAAATTCAGGACAAAAGGATAAATGTTTACAAAAAAGGAGTTTATTCCTTTAGGCTTTATAACTCAAGTGTTGGAGGGAGAATATGCAAAATAAAAATACACAGAATACCCAAAAATCAGGAGTTGATAAATTTTAATACTGATTGGAAATGGGAAACAATATATGATACAATATATACACCTTATACAGAGAATTGTTTAATAGGTTTTGATACTTTACATTATAAGGAAACGGTAAAAGAGTTAATTAAAACAGAACAAGTTGAGGATATTATTATCGATAAGACACAGAGGGTACATTCATTTTGGAACGAAAATTCTTGCCGCACGTATTTAAGAGTTGATTTACCTAGTAATACAAAACAATATTATAAAGAAGAAAAGGTAATTGCTTGGGCTTATTGGATTGGCGTAGGAGAAGAATCTAATAAAGCTTATGCAAGAAATGTTGCGGCAATGGGTGATTTAGCATCTGGTGTGGTGTCCGCATTTGTTACTCCTTTAGCAGGGATTGCCATTGGCACAATAACTCAATTATTATTGCCAACGAGTGGCGAGGATGTTGAATATGCGTTTATTTCAGATTATCAAAATGTCCAAGCATTTCTTTCTAGCCAAACATATTACCAATTTGATCATGGGAAGGGAATTGCTGCTTATGGTAAAAAAACAATTCCTTTACAAGGAACTTTTTACATTGGCTTATATAACGATAATCAAACCACTGGTATAGATGTAAATGTGAAGATTGTTGTGATTAAGGAAGTTAAAACCTATGAGGATATAGAATACGATAGAATGAAAATTACTCCAAAATATACGACCTTAAACAAACAAAAAATGGAAGTAAAAACTACAAAAATTCGTGTGAATGTTGAATATATGTTTAATAAAAAAAAGGAGGATTAAATATGGCACTTTATTTTTTGACTTATGATTTGAGAAATAAGAGAGATTATCAAAAACTTTACGATGAATTAGAATCTTTTAAAGCTGTTAGAGTTTTGGAATCAACTTGGTGTTTTAAAAAGGATGACACATCATCTGCTGAATTGAGAGATCATTTTAAAAAGTTTATTGATGCAGATGATGGATTATTAGTTGTTGAAGCAAATAGTTGGGCAACTATACGGACTAAAGGTACACCAAAAGATTTATAATTGCGAAAACTAATTCATGTTAAAAATCAATTTTTAAAATTGATTTACGAATGATATAAATTATGAATATACGAGTGTTGTTTATTTCTGTCGTAAATAAAGAAGTTGGTGGCAAACAAAAAAACAATGAACAGACGTTTGTAATTACTTTAAAGTTTGAAAATGTTGGCAATAAAAAAAATGAGATATTAAATTTAAAAGATAATATTATGGGAAAATTCTTAGGATCAGATGGACAATATCATGAAGAAGGCAGCTTTTTAGGATCGGATGGTAAATATCATCCTAAAGGTTCATTTTTAGGAAGTGATGGGAAGTATCATCCAAAAGGTTATATAATTGGTTCTGACGGAAAATACCATGGTGGTAAAAGTTTTCTAGGTTCAGATGGTAAATACCACGGAAGCGGAAGTTTTCTTGGTTCAGATGGACAATACCATCCAGAAGGTAGTTTTTTAGGTTCTGATGGCAAGTATCATTCTAAAGGTTCATTCTTGGGTAGTGATGGGAAATATCACCCTGAAGGATGCTTTTTAGGTTCTGATGGAAAATATCATTACAAAAATTCATTCTTAGGAAGTGATGGGAAATACCACATCGAAGGTAGTTTTCTCGGTTCAGATGGTAAATATCATCCAAAGGGTAGTTTTTTAGGAGTTAATGGAAAATATGAAGAACCTGCAGGACTTACAGAAAAAGAAAGAGAAAATCAAGGCAATGTTGTTTCATAATGATAGATGAGTAAAATAAATGCCAGCCACCAACAAGCTCGCCTTGCGTCTGCCGTACTCCGTCCCTCTGGGACTGCGCACAACAGCCGCCTTTACGAAATTTTGGATTGCAGATAAATTTCATTTATCTTTACCAAAACTTCGCAAAGGCGAGCGAACCGTTGCCTGTAATTTTATGAAACCACATACAGCTCATAATAGATCATGGAAATAAAAAGTATTGAGAGAGTAGACATAAAAGATTTTGGAAAAACAACTACAGGCGTAGTTTTCAAAATCCATGTCAAAATCCATGATATTGAAAAAAGAGCGAAAGATATTATTCAATCTATTTCAAATGAAAGTTGGATTACTAATTTAGGAATTGTTGAACAATTGTCTTATGCTGCTAGAGCAAAAAAGACAATTGAAAAACTAGTGACTGAAATTTTTGAAAAAGTTGAAAATACGGTAACAGAAGAATTCGGTGAATACCTTGTTTCTCAATCTGCAAAGGATTCTTTAATTATCCATTTGAAACATTCGAATATTCCTTTAGCGGAAATGTGGTAAGAGAAAAAAACTGGAAATCCAGGTTTCGATTTTCATACAGAAAGTCCTTCAAACCTAATTTCATTTGGAGAGGCAAAATATAGCAGTAATTCAAATCCGCATACTGTTGCAATAAATCAAATTGTTGGATTTATCGCTGATGGAAAAGACACTATGGAATTAGTTGATTTAAAAAACTTTTCTTCGCCTTTAGCAATCGAAAATGCAGTAAATGGTTCTCGTGCTTATATTGCTGCCTTTTCAGTAAATGGTCAGCAATATGATAGGATTTTTAAAACTGCAATTGAATCAGATGGTTTTGAGAAACTATTAGCATTTCCAGAGTTATACATAATTGGGGTTGAAGTATGAAAATTTCAGAATATATTGAAGGAAATGAAATTGAATACTCTATTCAAGAGGTTATAAGTAACATACATAAGTTTGGACCAATTAATTCTTATGACTTTGAAAAATTATCTTATATAAAAAAGTTTCATTCACAAGTATTTAGTAAATATGAAGGAAAGTTAATGCACCTAATTGGGTTGTTTTACAAAACAACAGTACCGAATAGTTTAATTGAAGAAATATATTCAATTTTCGCAGACACTATCGAAACAGAAACTGGACGAAGATTTACTCCTGTTCAAGCAAGTGCATATCGAAAAATAAATGAAAAAAGGTATTTTTCTTTCTCAGCACCAACTAGTTCTGGTAAATCATATTTATTTAGAGAATTAATACTTAATGCAATTAGTGATATTATAATAGTAGTGCCATCTAGAGCTTTAATATCAGAATATTTATTTCGAGTTAAAGATTTACTAAAAGGTGACAATTCTGTTTTAGTTCTTCAGTTTATAGAAAACGTTAATAGAGCAAAAACGAATAGAAGAATTTATATTATCACTCCTGAAAGAGGTGAAGATTTATTTGGAATCATTCATGATTTAAATGTCGAATTATTTTTATTTGATGAAGCTCAAATTTCAGAAGAAAAAATTAGAGGAATGCGTTTTGATTCCTTTGTTAGAAGAGTAGATAGATTGTTACCTGATTCAAAAAAAGTATTTACACATCCATTTGTTCATAATCCTGAAGCTCAATTATTAAAACATGGGTTTATTACAAATTCAGATTTTGCAAGGTATGACCAAAATGCAGTAGGTAAAATATTTTTATCCGAAAAGGATAATATATTTAAATATTTTTCACCATTTATTGAGGAGAATCCCAAAGAGCAAATTCCTGTAAATTATGAATTAGTAGAGGATATTCTTAGGAATAATGGCACTTTACTTATATATATATCCAAATCAAAAATATATGATGGGAGTTATGTTATTGATTTCGCAAAGTATATTAGATTTTGTCCAATTATTGAAACTACGGAAGCAATTGATATAATTAATGAACTTAGGGAGTTTATTGGTGCTTCTGATAGAGCAGGAGAAAAACATTCATACATGATTGATATGATGACACGAGGAATTGTGGTTCATCATGGTTCAATGCCTTTATTTGCAAGATTATTAATTGAAAAATTTGTCAATAGAGGTTTTGCAAAAATATGCTTTGCAACATCAACACTAACTCAAGGTATAAATATGCCATTTGATGTTGTTTGGATTAATAATTTCAGATTTGATGGTGATGAAAACAAGAAGAACTTAGATTTAAAAAACTTGATTGGACGAGCAGGTCGGAGCTCGGACATTAAAAACCATTTCGATTTTGGGTATGTAATAATTGAGTCAAAAAATGTGGGGCGATTTTGTGATAGAATGAAACATATAACTTCTCTTTCTGAATCATCTCAACTTGATTCAAACATTGATGAACTTGATATTGATTTAAAGGATATCTCAGAAGCAATAAAAAATGACTCTTTTGATAATGATTTACATTTGACTGAAAGTCAAGTAAAAAGGCTAAGTGAGGCGGAAATAAGTACATCAATAGAATTTATCTTGGATAATTTTTTGAAAAATAGCACTCCTATTACAGGCAAGGATTATTATAATTTAGATAATGATACAAGAAATCAAGTTAAAGCTTCATTTAAAAACATTTATATTAGTCATTTACGAAAACAAACTTTAACACGAGGAGAAGCAAGTGTGTTAAGTGTTTCAATACCAATTCTATTATGGAAGATACAAGGTAAATCATTTAAGGAAATAGTGTCCTTACGTCACGCTTTTCTGACAGATAAGGATGAACAGAGGTCTATTCTTTCTAAAATGAAACGAAGTGAAATTACGCCAGAAGAAGCTGCAGATTTACGCGCAGCAATAAGTATTAGACACTCAACAGTTGCTACACCATTACCTAATTCGGGTGCATCAACGGTTGGTATTTTTCCAAGGAATACTTCAATTAATGATTTTGATTATGATATATTGGTGTATGACACTTATGATTACTTAGATAAGGTTATATCATTATCCTTATCTGACCCAATGGCTGCTGCATTTCAGATTCATTACAATCAAACTCAGGACTTAAGAGCATTAACTCTAAGGAATTATATAAAATATGGAACAAATGATGAGTTGGAAATATGGCTTTTAAAGTATGGCTTTGGTTTTGATGAGATTGAGTGGTTGAAAAACCATATAGCTTTTATCGATGAAAATGAGATAAAATTTATGGAATCGATTAATGAGCTTGCGGAATCCAAACATGAATTAATTGAAAGATATTTATAAAAAAACTACAGGCAACAATGTATTTACAAAATAGCCGAAACATCAGTAAACTCAAGGACTTTAAACCAGTCCAACATTTTTTAGCTTGACTGTAAAGTACGAAGTAATCTGCACGTGGTTATTCCTATAAAGCAATTTATTTCTTATGAGCTGCCTACTAGTACTAGGGATACAAGAATCCATAACTTAAATTTCTCAGCTTTTTAGAAAAAAAATGACGTTTTTTGACATTTTCTTAGATGCAAAATAGACAGAAAGACCAAAATTTAGACAAAAAGGGGGAGATTCCCTTAGTTGAACTCTGTGGTAAGATGTGGTGGATTGCTATATTCTAGGTTGTTATATTAATGATTTTTCTACTATGTATATTTTCAAAATACAATCACTTTG
>JAQVNO010000098.1 GCA_028703095.1 Bacteroidales bacterium | reverse complement strand
TTTGGATTTCCGGAGTATATTCATTTCTGCTGATATTGACTTCCGAGCAACCTTTAATATACGTAATTCTTTAGATAAATCAGCAGCAAATTTATCACTGATATCAAAATCATATCCGTATATTTCAATATCTACGCTACTTTGTCCACCCATACCTCCGCCACCTAGCGAAATCATATAGGTATTTATTTCAGTATATTTACTTAAATCGCTTCGCATTTGATCGGCAATTTCGGTAATAGAACGTTTTCTTTCAGTTTTTTTAAGCAATCGTATGTTGAAAGAAATAATATGATTGCCATTATCGCCCATCATACCCCATGCATTGTCCTCGCCGGGCTGACCCACAGAGAAATTACACATACGCACTTCGGGATAATCTTCTTTAATTCTTTCTGTTAGCTCCAAACCAAAAGCTCTACTGGTTTCCAAACGTGTTCCAACAGGTAGTTTCACTTTTATAGATAATCGGGCCTGATCTTGGGTTGGAAAAAATTGCGATGGAATTACTTTTATTAAGACTAAACTGGATGCAAAAATCCCTATTGCTCCGAAAATAATGGTTTTTCGATGATAAACAGCCCATTTCAAAAAGCGAGAATACACATTATCCAAGCTTGTCAATCCCTTTTCAATGGGAACATAAAGCGTACCGAAAACCTTTCCCCTACTTGGATTGTTTTTTAACAACAACGATGAAAGCATAGGTGTAAGCGTTAATGCTGCAATCATTGAGATTGTCATAACAATGGTTACTATCCATCCCAATTGTTTAAACATTACTCCGGCCATGCCACCTAACATTGTTAAAGGCACAAAAACAGCATACAACACCAAAGTAGTAGCAATAATCGAAAGTGACACCTCGCTGGTGGCAAAAATGGCTGCCGGCTTGGGTTTACTCCCTTTCTCTATATGTTTACTGATGTTTTCCAACACCACTATGGCATCGTCGACAACCATCCCTATGGCTAAACTTAAAGAAGATAAAGACACAACATTCAATGAATTACCTGTAGCCATCAAATAAATGAAAGAAGCAACCAAGGATACCGGAATAACAATAGCAACAATAAAAGTTGCACGCCACCGACCTAAGAATATCAATACTATCAATACAACCAACACCAAAATAATAACAATGGTTTCTTGTAAACTATCGATGGTATTAACAATACTTTCCGAGGTATCGGCAATGACATCAATTTTTATATCCGAAGGTAAAGATTTCTGTATATCAGGAAGCGACTTAAATACCTTTTGTGCAATATCGACCGAATTGGCACCACTTTGTTTTTGAATGATAATCATACCACCACGCACACCGTTGTTATATACTTCTTGCATGCGTTCTTGTATGGTATCTTTTACAACAGCTACATCACGCAGATATATATTCTTATGATTATAACTACCCACTATCACCTCATTCATTTGAGTCGCATCGGAAAATTCACCTTGTACACGCATGGAATAAGTTTCGGAACCAATGTCTATACTTCCTATAGGCAAGTTTCTGTTTTCCACACCTATTACCGAAGCAATCGTTTCTATGGTCAGTCCGTAGGCTTCCAGCTTATAAGGATCACAATATATCTGTATTTCTCTTTGCGGTGCACCGGCTATGGAAACCGTCCCCACCCCGTCTATACGGCTTAAAGGAGACGCCACTTTATCATCTAATATTTTATACAAAGCATTGGTGCTTTCATCCGATTGAACCGAAAGCATAACAATGGGAATGTCATCCATACTGAATTTAAAGATAAACGGATTGCTTGCCCCATCGGGCAACATCGACGATACCATATCAAGCTTGTCTCTCACATCATTTGTCGCCTCGTTGATATCGATACCGTATTCAAATTCAAGTGAAACTATGGAATAATTCTCTTTCGATGTTGACGTAATATGTTTTAAATTACTCACACTGTTTAACACATTTTCCAAGGGTTGAGAAATGTTGTTTTCAATATCCGACGCACTAGCTCCGGTATAGGTAGTAAATACCATGATGGTATTTTCACCCATTTCAGGAAATAAGTCGATGGAAAGTCGCGACAATGAAAAAACACCGATAATAGCTATCGCTACATATATTAATATAGTAGTGATAGGCTTTCTTACTGCAGTTTGATATAAACTCATGGTAATTTAATTATTTAACAATTTCAACTTCCATTCCATTGGTTAAGCGGGCTAATCCGGTTACAGCTACCTTATCACCGTCTTCTACACCCGATATCAATTCATACGAATCGCCTAACCTTCGCCCTATTTCTACTTTATTATAGGAGACTTTACCGTCTTTATAGACATATACATACCTATCACCCGAACCTTGTTGTTTTACAATAGCTACATCGGGAACCACCACTCTTTCCATGGAGCCCATATCGACTATAACCCTGGCATACATACCCGGGCGTATTTTCTCATTGGTATTGGCAATGCTTATTTCAACAGCTACCGTATGGGTTCGCGGATCGATGGTAGGATAAACCAAACTGACTTTTCCTGTAAACTCTTCCTCATCATACACATCTACAACAACCTTCACATCCATCCCCTTTTTAATCTTGGTATATTGCATTTCCGATACATTAATTAATAATTTAACCGGTTTTATTTGTTGAACTTGTATGATAGGATTACCGGCATAAATATCACCGTTATCGTAATTACGAGCGGTAATTATACCTGATAGAGGACTAATCAACTGCGTATTATCTTTTAAATTTTTATACGATGTCCGTGCTACCTCCAAACTTGTTTTTTGAGCATCCCATTGAGATTTGGAGACACCTCCTACTTTATACAATTCATCCATTCTTTTAAACGTAAGCTCCAGGTTATCCAATTGTGATTTCGCTTGTTGCAAGTTATTTTCATCCATTTGAACTAACAATTGCCCTTTTGCAACATGATCTCCGATTTCAACATAAATCTTATCAATACGTCCCGGAACTGTAGGTGCTATATTATTAACCGCTTCCGCTTGTACGACTGCCGTATATTCAAACAACTGCTCCACCGATTTTTTATACACTTGTTCAAGCTTAATTTTCTGTTTCCCAGCTTTACTTTCCACAACAGGTTTCCCCTTTGAACTACATGCATGCAATACAATTAATGAAAGTGCCATTAACCCGACTAAATATGTTTTTTGTTTCATTTTTATTTTTTATTATTTATTCCTTTGTTTTCTTTATTTTATTATATGTTATTCTTTTCCTATGGTTTCTTCCAATTCGGCATATGCTGACAAATAAGTATAAATTGACTGATTATACGTCAATTTAGCGCTGGTATATGCCAATTCGGCAGAACTCAAATCCAGCCATGTTGACAGGCCTATTTCATATTGCTTCAAACTTATTTGATACGCCTTTTCGGCTTGTAACATGGTTTCTTTATTCGATTCAAGTTCCTCAATGGCGTTGTTAATATTAATAATCGAATTATTAATACTGATTTTTAAATTCCTTTCTAAGGCTAAACGCTGATCTTTTATATTTTCTATGCGTAAATTACCGGATTGTATTTTATATGCCGTTGATGCCCACGATACTAAGGGAATCGACAAATTTAAACCGATAACAGAATAAGGATTCCATTTGTAGTCAGCAAATTTAAAATTGTTATTCATGGTTGTGTACTGGTAGTTGCCACTTAAACTCAAGGTAGGACATGCCGATGAAATGATAACATCTTTCGTTTTTTTCAATTGTTTCTCGGCTAATTGCATCTGCAGTAAATTAGAATTGTTTTCCAAAGAGAGCGAATCTATATTTGGCAAAGGATTACTCTTTACGGTTTCTTCATAATCTGATAAGTTACCTTCAAACACGATGGGCTCGTTTACCTCTAAACCTATCATTACCTTAAGCATCATGCTTGCCAATGCCAAATTACTTTTGGCAGACAGCAAAGAAGGACGTTGATTTTTCAGTTGTACCTCGGCACGTAGTTTCTCAAATTCCGATGCCATTCCCTGATTGTATTTGTTTAATACGGTTTCATAGGTTAAACTTACATTGTCATAGTTTTTTTGTAAGACATCGTAAGCTTCTTTGGCAAAAAGCATACTGTAATATGCTTTCTTCACTTCACTTATCAATGATATTCTGGATGCTCTTGCCGATTCAAAAGCCATCTCAACATCCATTTCCGACAATTGAATACTATTCCACAAACTCGCATTAATAATTGGCATTGAAAAATTTAAACCGGCTGAATAATTATTGTCAGTACCTACTTCTATTTCCATAACTTGTCCGCCAAAGTCCATGGTCATCACTTGTTTCTTAAGTGTACGATTATAAGAACCTACTAAAGCAGCATTCGGGAATAAACTTACCATCTGTTCCGCTTTTGTGTATTTTTTGATGTGTACTTCTCTTTCTGCAATACGTATACTCGGGCTTTCACTTATGGCAATCTCTATTGCTTTCTTTAAATCAATATGGATACTATCTGTCGGTAAATCTTGTGTATATCCTTGAAAAGGCAAGAACACAAACAACAAAAACCACTTGCTCATTCTCTCTATTCTACATTTTATTTTCATAAAAATCATGTGTATTTTAGGCTATTATTTATTGTAATTCAGGTGTATATTTTTTAAATTTGGTAATTATTTTATCAAAAACCACAACTCCTTTCTCTGTGAGCATGCCACGCATAAACGGAACCATGATATTACTGAAAACATCTTTCATCGAATAATTTTCCGATAAAGTAATTTTCTGACTGGATAATGCAGTGCTGATAATCGGCATATAAAAAATTATGATTTCTTCGTGTATGTCTTTTCTGAATAAGCCTTCTTTTTTTCCTCTGCACATTACATCTTTTAATCTGCTGTAATATTGTTCCTTATGCTTTTCCAAGCAAGCTTCGTGAATCGCGGGATAAACTCGTTTTAACTCATCCAATAATTTAAATTGATGGCTGTAAATTTGACGTACATTTTCATGCAAAATAGGAAATAATTCTTCTATCGGATTTGAAGACTTTAATAACATTTCGTTGATGCCTTTACTACTTTCATCAATCATGGTATCTATACAATGATATATCAAATCGTCTTTATTGTCGAAATGCTCATAAATAGTACGTTTAGAAACACATAAGGATTGCGCTATCTCATCCATACTGGTTTTTATACCCCTTTCTATTACTAAAGATAAGGTTCTTTTGATGATATCTTTCTTTGTATCGTTCATCCAATATAAAATTTAGTCTTAAGAAAACTGTAAAAACAATTTTAGTTTTGGCATTACGCATTATCAACTATCATGCCATAAAAAACAGTTTGTCGTGAAAATTATTTTTATTTTTCTCCTGTAATAAATCTATTTTTGTACTCTTTTCTTTGACTCTTTAGTCCAATAAAGGGTTTTCCCTAACAAGGATACCCCGAAATAAGCCCTGACTTTTAAAGTATTTTTATTTTCAAACTTCATATACGTATTATATGTGCCTTTTTTTCCTGCATAGGCAACTTTACCATCAATCCATTCGTTGTTTTCCGCATCAAAACGTAAATCTTTTAAAAATACGTAATTCAAGAAATTCTTTTTGGCAGGATTCGACACCCAACAAACCAATCCGCTATAGGTTCCTTTTTCCGTTTTATAAATATAACATTGCGAATATTCTTCTGAAAAAGGATCCCATGTTAAATAATACCCTATAATATCGTCTGCTTTGTTTTGCGAAAAACCGACAAACACAGAAAAGAGTAAAGCGATAAGCACTATTTTTTTCATTCTTGATAATATTTTAATCCGAAGAAACGCAATTTTACAAAAGTTATTATATCTGTTTTTAATAATTAAAACAAACTTCGTTTTTAATACTTTGTTTCAACTAAGAATAGAACATTTTTTATTAATTAATACTTATTTTCTTATTTATATCAAAAAAATATATAAATTTGCCGAATAAAATTAAACACGAATAAGCAAGAAATTATAAAAATATGTATTGAAATGAAGAAAGTATACGTATTGATTGTCTGTGTCCTAATCCTATCTTGGCAGGGCAAAGCCCAAAGAGATACTGTTCTTTCAAATCATCATGAAGTATCTTTTGCAATTGGGGGTCTTCCGATTTCCTTGTTTAATTATAATGTACCTCTTCTTGATGATACAAAAATTACTCCGGCAATCAGTATATCCTATGCGTATCGTTTTACAAAAGTAATCGGACTTACTATTGTTTACACCTACGCTCCTAAATTTAGAGATATTATGTATACTCCTCTTCACGAGGAAAAACTTATTATCGGAAGAGAGAATTTGTCTACTCATACGCTGATGCCCATGCTTAAAGTCAATTGGTTAAACACAAAATACGTAGACCTTTATTCTAAAGCGGGTATTGGGTTAATGTATTTGGATAACAGATTCGAGAACTATTATCCAAACCGTTTTTCACTAATCAGCAAAAATAAAAAGTTTTTTGTGGGATTTCAAATTATTTTCGCCGGCATCGAAATTGGCACAAATCAATATGCCGGATTTTTACAATACGGATTAGGCTGTCAGGGTATTCTTGCTGCCGGATTTCGTTTAGGTTTATAATTATAAATATAGTGGTAATGAAAAATAAATACATTCATATAAGCATCTTTCTAAGCATCCTTTTAACTGCTTGCATTAAAGAACCCAAAATCGTTGAGAAACTTTCAAATGATGACATTACTATGGTCCCCTATGCTATCAGTGAATCCATTGACATGTTAGACTCAAGCGGGAATGTGTTAACATTTATAGTGAATAAAGACGGCATAATCGAAGAAGAGGATTTTTTTTATGTAAACGACGATTACACAGGCTTTACGTTTTATCAACGCTGTGTGGAAATTTACAACAACAGCTTTCATCACAGTATTCTCTTTCGCGTTTTTTCAAATAAAACATTGTATTTTGACATTGATAATTTAAGATATTCTTTAGAAATGAAAAATACCGTTTCAAGCAACGACACTATTCGCAATGTCTTATACAAAAATGTATATACACTTATTCTAAATCGTTTCAACGACAACGGCTATGGAACCTTACCAACATTAATAAAATACAATGAATCTCACGGCTTACTTGCCCTTGAGTTTAACAATGGTGAATGTCTCTATTTAAAGACATATCCTAATCACAGATAATAAATGAAAAAAATTATCTCCATCATATTAGCATTATTAGGATACTCTATTTGGGGTTGTATGGAAAAATACGGAGTCCCTTTTACCGGCTTTCAGCTTAAAGGAAAGGTAAGTAATGAACAGGCGACACCAATTAAGAATATAAGAATTATCGTTGAAAAAAAATATGAATCTGCTGACACCCTCTATACCTCCGAAACCGGAAATTACGATGTAACTTTTCCCTTATATGAACCGAATAATGTAATCAATGTTTCCGCTGAGGATATCGACGGCGAAGAGAACAACGGAATGTTTGTCAGCCAAAGTAAAACAATCATTTTAAAAGAAACGGATTTCAACAACGGAAAAGGAGAATGGTACGAAACCCCTGTTAGCAAAGAAGTTAATTTTACGTTAAAAAAACAATAAAATGAAAAAAATAATTGCTTCCCTCTTGGCATTGATAGGAATTAATAGCATTTCCTGCGATAATCCTGTTGCCGAATATGGATGTCCTTATGCTGAATTCCATGCCAAAGGATATGTCAAAAACATGGATAATCTGCCTATAAACAATATACGTATTGTTGTGAAAGGTGATCATCAATACGACACACTGTATACAAATGCGAATGGACTATTTGATAAAACCTTTATGATTACTCCCTGGACCAAGGAATATGAATTCAAAGCGCAAGATATCGATTCTAACGAGAACGGAGGCTTTTACAAGGAAACAACAAAAATTATTACCATCACTGAAGAAGATTTTATCGGGGAATCAGAAGATTGGGATGCAGGAAAAGTAACTAAAAACATTGAGTTTACATTAACACATAAATAAAAACAACATGAAAAAAATAATTGCTTCCCTCTTGGCATTGATAGGAATTAATAGCATTTCCTGCGATAATCCTGTTGCCGAATATGGATGTCCTTATGCTGAATTCCATGCCAAAGGATATGTCAAAAACATGG
>JAQVNO010000097.1 GCA_028703095.1 Bacteroidales bacterium | reverse complement strand
ATTTGGCTTCTTGGAAATTTGAGTTTTTTATATTTTCCGATTTTTGATGACCAAAAAAGTTGTTGGTTAACATAGTTATCTTTATCATATTCTTCAATATAATAGCCCTTTGGCTTTTTAACAAAACGGATGAACTGAAAATTTTGAGATTCTTTTAAGTCATAGCGGTTAAAAAATTCATTCACAATCTCTTTATAGGAAGGGAAGTTTTCTTGTGCAGATACATACGTGCTGAAAAAAAACAAAATAAAAGTAGAAATAAATAGTCTTTTCATAATAATAGATTTAAAATTTTTAATTAGCATAAGTTGTATAAATTTACTCTATTTTTATATAAATTTGAATCTGATTTACAAATACCAACCCATCATTGGTTTTACAGGTCAGTTCAATTTTATAGTCTTTTTGCGGTATGTGTAGCTTATCATAAAGAGCATCAGTAAATCCTATTAAAAATCTTGTACTGACACCACCATATTCAGTTCCTAATCTTTCCCACTTGTATTCTTTTATACTCGCATGATTCCAAAGATTCGTTCCAGCTACAATGGTGTCATTTTGAAAATAAATATCTCCGTCAAGGCTTAATTCTATTTCATCCATCAAGATATAATTATCCATTTTTTTTGGCACGGAGGTAGCATAACAAGAAGGCAGCAAGGGATTACTTTTTAAAAAACCGTATTCATACTCAAAGATACAATAAATAGCAAAAAACAATCTATCTTTCATCGTATCTTTGACACTGATAAAGTTCATGTCATCATCATTAGCTCCCGGATTGGTGAGTTCTATTGCCTCACATTCAATGCTTTTAATTAGATAATGTTCTGTTGAAAAACAACTAATCAGTATAGACAGTATACTCACGATGGATTAGAGGATGACTACTTTATGTTTCATTTGCTGAGTATTATTGTTTTCACTAAATTTTTTGCAAATATAAACAAAATATAAAAACAAAGACGGTATAGGGATTCTGTCATTTTTTTTACTATTTAAACGAATTCTTGATTTAGCTTACTATAAATTTAGTACTTTTGCATGTAAGATTGTATAATTACAAACCCGAACATGAGATATATACATTGCATCGTTTTCTTTTTGTTTTTAGCGTGTTTCACAGCACACTCACAAACTACCACGAGTATACACGGGCTAGTAATCGATAGCCTAACGAAAGAAGCTTTGTTTTACGGACATGTGGTGTTGTTGAATTCTGCCGACAGCTCTTTGGTTATAGGAGAAGTAGTTGACGAGAACGGAAAGTTTGAATTAAAAGGAGTAAAAGCAGGCGATTATCTTTTAAGGGCTTCTGCCGTAGGTTACCTCAATTACTTCCTCCCTTTACAATGTAAAAATTCTGTGCGGCATTTACACTTAGATACCATCCGCATGCAATCGGCTATTGCCTCATTGGGCGGGGTAGAGATAGTGGATAAAAAGCCTGTTTATGTGTACGATGGGGAAAAAATGATTTACAATGTATCGGAAGATGCCGGAATACAAACAGGTACGCTCTCTGATGCCCTTCAAAATGCACCCGGCATTGAAGTGGATATCGAAGGGAATGTAAGTTTACGCGGGCTGACAAGTGTTGAAATATGGATCAACGACAAACCCTCTAAGCTCACGGCAGAGAATCTGAAAACCTATATTCAACAATTACCCGCCAATACATTAGAACGTATCGAAGTAATAACCAATCCATCGGCTAAATATGCTGCCGAAGGAACGGGCGGCATTATCAATATTGTTACTTCATCGAAAATACTAAAAAACAGCTTTATCAGTTTTGGTTTTTTTGCTTCTACTCGCCCGCTTTATAGTCCTTGGCTATCATTTATGTGGGCAAACGAGAAGCTTTCTATGAATATCTATCTCAATGGCAACTATACTACTTGGGCTTCTATAGGAAATGGCTATCAATTAATGTTTAACGACCAAAAAGATACATCCTCCTATCAACGCTATGAAAACCAAAACAAAAACAATTCGTATTCCGGCTATATGTATGTAAATCTCTCTTATACTTTTGATACCATGAATACTCTTTCCTTTTGGGGAAATTGTTACGGAGGTTTTTCCGAAGGCAAAAGCCAAAGCAGTTATTATCGCAAAGAGTATTTTCCCATAGAAAACATCTTTGAATATACTACCGATAACAACAATACCTATCAATATACCGGTGCATACGGTAATCTATATTATCAACATAAATTTAACAACAAAGGTCATTATATTAAATTTAGTTTGGGAGGTAATCTATCGGATAACGCATCGCGAATTGACTATCTAAGAGACTATAAAACACAGCATCTATTCGATAAAAATAAAATAACAAAGGGAGATAATTTCGATTACAATGTTAATGCTCAAGTTGATTACGCCATTCCTTACGGAAAAAAAGGAGAAATATCCCTCGGCATATCGGAGAATTTCAGTCAAACGACTTCCTTGTCCTACGAAGATACTTTGCTTCCGGGAACGGCAACGTATCTTCTTGACTCTTTGCGTTTCAAGGACATTCTATCCTTTGCTAATTCCTTGGAATCTTATGTGAGTGTACGACAAAGCTTCGGCAATTTCACCCTCAATGTAGGCTGTCGCTTTCAATATAAATTTATAGATTATCAAGTATTAAATTCTCCTTCCAATAACGTAAACATACATTACCCGGGTTTGTTTCCTTCCTTGCACCTGAGTTATCGTACAAAGAGTATGCATAATTTTCGTTTAAGTTACACTCGTCGCATTGCCTATCCGAGTGCTTCTCAATTAAGCACATTTGTGGATTATGATGAAGAAAGTTATTCCTTCGGCAATCCGCTGCTTGAACCCACTTATACCCATTCTGTTGATGGTGGATGGTCAAAGTATTTCAATAAGATAGGAAATATAGGACTGTCGGGTTATTTTAAATATAGCAAAAACGAAATCAATTCATTGAGTGATGTTATATATAGTGATTTCTATGGACGTATCGTGAGTTTTTCTATGCCCGTCAATGCCGGTAGCGGCTATCGGGCAGGAGGGGAATTTAATTTCAATTACCGCTTAAAATCGTTTATGAGTCTGCGCTTTTACGCCAACGTATACCAGTCGCATGCCGAAACAATTTTCGATTACGAACCTACTTCCTTACGCAACGATACACTTATTGTTACCGAAAGTTTTACTTACAGCTTCCGCTTGAATTATTGGGCGAAAATATTTAAAATCATCGAAATAAATGCTTCGGCTAACTATCGTTCTCCAACTAAATCATTGTTCGTTGAAAACAAAGCCACGTACTCTATTGATTGTGGATTGCGGGCTGATTTTTTCAAACGTAAACTTTCTGTTTTTGTGAATGTAAGAGATATTTTTAATTGGAACAAATACGAATACAACAGAGAAAGCCCTTACTATAAAGCCTTTAGTACCACTAAATACGACAGCCGCTTTATCAGTGCAGGTTTTACCCTGCGTTTTGGTAAAATTGAAATGGAAAGCCGTGCCCGTGAAGGGCAATTGCCGGAATAATGCTTTTGTATGATGGAAAGTAGCATGCACTATTAATTAATGTAAGCCCGCATACAACAATTTATAAAAAAATGAGTTATTAGAAAATACGTGAATATATGAAAAAGAAAGAAGTCAGCGATTTTTACATACAGCAGATAGAACACTATCAAGATAATGATTTTATGTTGTTTGTAAAACCTATTGACAGCAAAATCAATGCCGGAAAAGCCGGGCAATTTGTAAACATTCTCATTCCCGATGCGCCTACTACTTTTCTGCGTCGTCCGATTTCTATTTGCGATGTCAATAAGGAAACAGACACTCTGTTGCTCTATGTAAAACAAGTAGGGGATGGCACCCGTAAGCTGGCACGCATGCAGGCGGGAGATGTGCTAAACATGATTTATCCCTTGGGAAACGGTTTTACTGTTGAGAATGTACAACATCCTTTGCTCATTGGCGGCGGTACCGGTATAGCACCCATGTTGTACTTATGCAAAACTTTCCATCGTAAGAACATCATTCCCCATGTGCTTCTCGGAGCACGCACCACATCGGCATTGTCGCTGAAAGCCTTATTTAAGGATATAGCGCATCTGCACATCAGCACCGACGATGGCAGTGAAGGAGAAAAAGGAGTGGTTACTATGCATTCTATCTTTCACAATGTAACTGCTTTTGACCGTTTGTATACCTGCGGTCCTTTGGCGATGATGAAAGCAGTGGCTAACAAAGCCACCCAAGCGTCTATCCCTTGTGAAGTATCTTTAGAAAATGTGATGGCTTGCGGCATAGGAGCTTGTCTTTGTTGTGTAACACCCACCACCACCGGAAATCGTTGCGTATGTACCGAAGGTCCGGTGTTTGTAAGTACGGAATTAATAAATTTTTAATATATAAAAAATGAATACAATGACATTATGGATTATTTTAGGTATTGTTGCCGTTTTGATAATATGGATTATTTCCATATACAACGGCATGGTAAAAATGAGAAACAAAGTAGACAAAGAATGGCGTAACATCGATGTGCAATTGGAACGCCGGTATTCCTTGATACCGAATCTGATTGAAACGGTTAAAGGTTATGCCAAACATGAACAGGGAACCTTCGAAAAGATTACCGAATTTCGTTCTCAAGCCATGAATGCACGCAGTGTAGGCGAAAAAGCTCAGGCAAACAGCCAATTATCAAATGCTTTAGCCGGTTTAACCGTACAAATGGAAGCGTATCCCGAATTGAAAGCCAATACCAATTTCTTGAACCTTCAAGAAGAATTGGCTTCGACCGAGAATAAGATTTCTTTCTCAAGAAGCATTTACAACGAAGTGGTTATGGATTTCAACAACAAGATTCAAATTTTCCCTAACAACATTTTTGCAGGGATGTTTAATTTTAAAGAAAAAGAATTGTTTGAAATCTCATCGGCAGAAGTGAAAGAAGTACCCAAAGTATCTTTTTAATCTTTTCTTACAATGTATGAATTAATACGAAGCAACAGGCGTAAGTCATGGTTTGTTTTTATCGGTATGGGCTTGCTGTTGATAGCTGCAGGTGCTGCCATTGGTTTTTACCTCGACCCTAATCCGGAATCGGGGCAAGGAGCCTTGGGAGGTGTTTTTATTGCTATTATTCTGTGGGCTATCCAAGCCATGGTCGCTTTCCTCGGTGGGGATAAAATAATTTTAAACATGTCAAATGCTCATAAAATCAGCAGCAATGACGACAAAGAATTGTTTAATGTCATCGACGAATTGTCTATTGCCAGCGGTTTGCCAATGCCCGACATTTATGTAATTGATACGCCGGCAATGAATGCTTTTGCTACCGGTACCAATCCCAAAAAGAGTGTGGTTGCCATTACTTCCGGTTTGCGTTCCCGCTTATCACGTCAGGAAATGCAGGCGGTAATGGCTCACGAAATGTCGCATATCTACAACCGCGATGTGAAATACATGACCTTTGCCAGCATTATGCTGTGTACCATTGTTATTCTCTCAGAAATATTATTACGTACTTTCCTTTTCAGCGGAGGAGGACGTAAAAATTCATCAAATAAAGGAGGGGGTAATGGAGCAGCACAACTCATTATTATTGCTGTGGTTATAGCATTAGCCATTTTAGCACCCATCCTGGCACGTATGTTTTATTTCTCATTATCGCGTAAAAGAGAATATCTTGCCGATGCTACTGCTGTAAATTTCACCAGAGACCCTAACAGTTTAGCCAATGCTTTGGAAAAAATCGCCGGCGACAACACTGTCTTTGACCCGGGTAAAATGGCAGCTGCCATGTGTATCAACAAACCACGATTGAAAGAACATAAAGAAAACCTTTCGTCAACGCATCCACCTATACAAAAACGTATCGCTATACTGAGAGCCTTATCCATGGGTACTGATTACGATACCTATATCAAAGTATATGCTTCTGTGGTTGGAAAAAATGACCTTCCTAAAAGTAAAAAGAACAAGAGTTAAGTGACAGTTTTTCAATTACCAAACGAGATTGTTTTCCCCAAACCCGAACTCGCTGAGCCCGATGGCTTGCTCGCAATAGGAGGGGATTTAAGTCCTTTACGTTTGCTAACAGCCTATTCAGTAGGTATTTTCCCTTGGTATAATCCGGGCGATCCTATCTTGTGGTGGTCTTTAGATCCTCGCTTAGTACTTTTTCCGGAGGAAGCCGTTTTTTCTAAATCCTTACTAACGCGAATAAAACGCAAGGAATTTGAAATCCGTGTCGATAGCAATTGTAAGGAGGTAATTAGACAATGTGCGTTTCAAAAACGAAAAAATCAAAACGGTACTTGGATAACCGACGAAATGGCGATAGCCTATGGACATCTCCACGATTTGGGTTTTGTCCATTCCTTCGAAACCTACAAAGACAATCAATTGGTAGGAGGGCTTTACGGCGTTTCTATAGGAGGTATGTTTACCGGCGAATCCATGTTTCATACTTGTACCGATGCTTCCAAAGTAGCTTTTTTTTACTTACACCGCCACATACAGCAATTGAAGTTCGATTTTATTGATTGCCAGCAGTCCACCTCTCACCTCATGCGTTTCGGCGCCCGCCCCATTGCGCGCAAAGACTTCCTGAAACGATTGGAAAAAAGTATGAAAAAAGAAACGTTTATTGGAAAATGGGAACTTAGCCCTCTCTCATAAAAATAGCCGATTAAGCTTCGCTTAGGATCTTCTGCGTTTGTGAATATCAGACGAATCCCACGATTGAAACAGTAAGATGTCGTGTATGGTGCGTATAAGCAAGATAAATACACGCAAATCATTATCGGCAAACCATTTAATGGCTTCGTCTTCTTTGCGGCAAGCAGCAGCAAAGAGAGACATAAAGTGTAAATTATGTTTCTGTAACCACGCAATGGCGATGGGTTCGTTATCAATAGCATTGCTCAAAACCGCAAATTCAGGATAACCGTTATTCAACAACCAATCCAAGGCATCGGTATCGGAATGTATGGCTGCTGATAATGCCGCCAGCTCCGGAAAGCCGTTTTTCATAAAAAAATCGCTGAATTTCTTATCGCCCTTTAAACTTTCGTTAAAAGCTACCAATAATTTAACATCATAATCGCTTAAACAATGCATGATTGATTTTTGATTTCCTTAGTAACGTAGGAGGGAGGTGGTATTATTGCACAAGCGATAAAAAAAATGTAAAACTTTCACGTCAACGGTCTCTTCCGTTCTATTATTTAGTGTATTTTTGCACACCTTGAAAATATATCGTATTAAAGAATGCAAAACATTAGAAATGTAGCGATTATCGCTCACGTAGACCATGGAAAAACTACGCTTGTAGACCGTATACTGTACCAATCGAAGTTATTTAGAGAAAACCAGGATATACCCGACTTAATATTAGACAGCAATGATTTGGAAAGAGAACGTGGAATCACTATCTTATCCAAAAACGTTTCCGTAAGGTATAAAGAATTTAAAATCAACATTATCGACACTCCCGGACACAGCGACTTCGGGGGCGAAGTGGAAAGGGTCTTGAACATGGCCGATGGGGTTCTCCTTATTGTCGATGCCTTTGAAGGTCCTATGCCTCAAACCCGCTTTGTGCTCCAAAAAGCAGTGGAATTACATTTGAAACCTATCGTGGTAGTAAATAAAGTCGATAAACCCAATTGTAATCCGGAACAAACCCAAGAGGATGTTTTTGATTTAATGTTTAGTTTAGGTGCCAGTGAAGAACAACTTGATTTCCCGACAGTATTCGGTTCTTCAAAACTCGGATGGATGGGTCCGGATTGGAAAACACCAACCGAAGATATCAGTTATTTGTTAGACCAAATCATTGAACATATCCCCGCCCATACCTACCATGAAGGCAATACCCAAATGATAATTTCTTCCCTGGATTATTCTTCCTATGTGGGACGTATAGCCGTAGGTAAATTACATCGCGGCAGCCTTATTTGGGGACAGAACGTTTCGCTGGTAAAAAGAGACGGCAGGATTACCACATCGAAAATAAAAGAATTGTATACCTTTGAAGGATTGGGTAAAGAAAAAACAAAAAACCCTGTATATCCGGGCGAAATTTGTGCTATCCTCGGTATCGCCGATTTTGAAATTGGCGATACAATTGCCGATTATGAAAATCCCGAAGCTTTGCCCATTATTAATGTTGACGAA
>JAQVNO010000018.1 GCA_028703095.1 Bacteroidales bacterium | reverse complement strand
AGATGATTACAAAATTCATCTCCTTTTTTCTTATTACCAACTTCTTTTAATGTAAATTTGCACCTATAATACGCAAAAATTCTTGACGTGTATTATATTGTTTTAAAAAAGCACCGGTAAAATCCGGAGTGGTAGTTACAGAATTTTGTTTTTGAACACCCCTCATCGACATACACAAATGTTGTGTTTCAATCACTACCGCTACTCCTAATGGATTTAAGGTTTCTTGTATGCAATTTTTTATTTGAGTCGTTAATTGTTCTTGAACTTGTAACCTTCGTGCATACGCATCAACAACACGCGGAATTTTACTTAACCCCACTATGTAACCATCCGGAATATAGGCGATATGCGCCTTCCCGAAAAAAGGGACCATATGATGTTCGCACAAAGAATATATCTCAATATCTTTCACGATTACCATTTCTTTATAATCTTGTTTAAACATGGCCGAACGTAGAATTGCTTGCGGATCAGCAAAATAACCTTGTGTAAAAAATTGCATAGCTTTCGCTACCCTCTCTGGAGTTTTAATCAATCCTTCTCTTTGCGTATCTTCTCCTAATAATCGCAAGATAGCAAAATAATGTTCCTTCAATTTATGGGTAATTTCTTCGTTGTAAATATCTTTTCTTTCGTATCCTTCACATGTATTTTGCATATAGTAAATCTTGTTTTTATAAAAATGGATTATTTTTCTTTTCAAAAGCTATGGAAGTAACATCACCATGACCAGGGAAAACCTTTGTTTCGAGCGGTAATGTCATTATTTTAGTTTTAATGCTATCTAGTAAATTATTATAATTTCCTCCAGGTAAATCTGTTCGTCCTATACTTTGTTGAAATAACACATCTCCGGTAATTACAAAACCATCTTTTTGATTGTACAAACAAATACTCCCATTTGCATGTCCGGGTGTATGTAATATGTGTAGTTTCTCACCTCCTATATCTAACGTAGTATTTTCGTCGATAAACTGATTTACTTGCGGTAAAATCTGTTTTTCAAATCCCATTACCAGGCAAAAATTATCAGCATTTTGATACAAAGGGAGGGCATCTTTATGCATCACCAAAACAGCATTCGGATAGGTTCTCTTTGCAAATTCAGCACCTGCAATGTGATCAATATGAGTATGCGTAAAAACAATATACTTAATCAGTGATTTTTTTTCTTCTATCAAAGAAACCAAACTTTCTTCCTCTTGCGCATTACTACAAGCAGGATCAATTAACAAAGCATCATTATTTCCCGATTGTAAAATATAGGTATTTACTAAAAAATGATTAAAAGGGATGGCATAAATTTTCATGAAAAATAGTGTTACAGTTCTGATTTTATTTCCAGTAAAAAATATTTAATTTTACTCAAAGAATTGTGAAGTTCAACATTTTTGTCGATTTCTTTTCTGTTTTTTCCAAGCTTATCTTTGGCTCCTTGTAAGGTATACCCCTTCTCTTTCACCAAATAAAATATAGTTTCAAGAGTTTTGATATCCTCCGGCGTAAAATAACGATTTCCTTTTTTATTTTTAAAAGGTTTAAGTATGTCAAACTCTTTTTCCCAGAAACGTATTAAAGATGTATTCACATTAAAAATTTTAGCTACTTCTCCAATGCTGTAATAGGATTTTTCAATGTTTTTTTCTTTATATGGCATTGTTTTATTATATTATAAAAAAGCAAGATTAATTAAGAATTTGATTTAAAAATATTTAAAATAAATTCCGAAGCTTTTTCAATGTATTACAAAAATAAAAAAATAATGCGTACAAAAAGTATTCTATGTGTTTTTTTTTTCTATTTTTGCATAATAATTTTCATTTAAAGAATCTATCGTAATGGATACTTTACATATTCGAGGGAAAAATATAACTATCCTTCTATTGATAATGTGTTTTTTTGCTGTTTATGCGGCACATGCACAAATTAATAATAACGGTCTATATAAAAATTATTCCAAAATAGGGAATAGCTATTCTGATGTATTTCATGGAATTACCATCAATACTGCTTTTGACTTTCAATCTATGCCTTTCTTTGGTATTGGATATACGTGTTTACAGTTTTCTACTCGAAGTAATCGTTTTACACAAGAAAGCATCACTTATAACATCGGGCTCGAATTAGGCAATTCAACCATTTCACATAATATTATAGCAAGTGTTCATGCTAATTATATCGGCAAAGTAGACCTTAATCCGTTTGTATATGGGTTATCTTTACATTTTATAGCCGCTCCTGATATAGATGAAATTCCTGATAATATTGAAACAAATGAATACCCGGGGCAACTCATGTCTAATTTATATCTTAGACCTGAAATTGGCATTTCTCTTCCGTTGAAATATGATAAAAAAACAACATACTGTTTAATAACTTACGGGTATAATATACAAACATTTTGGAAACGAAAAGAAATTACTGACTACAAAGAAGCAACAGAAATTAGTGATAATAAATTAATGCCATACACATCACAAGGCCATCATATGATAACTATTCGATTAAACTTTCGTTTTATTCCAAAAAACACTAGGGCATATAATTAATGAAGGCAAAGTAATAATTATAATAAATTAAGATGAATACATATAAAAATATCTTTATACTCTTTTTGATTACCATAACTATTTTTGGAACAACTGTTGCGCAAGTCAATCGCTCCGGATTAAAACATAACTATTCAAAAACAGGAAAAAGTACAGCGGTAATACGTCACGGTATAACCGGACAACTTTCCTATGATGCCGGAAAAGTCCCTTTTATTGGTATCGGCTATAGTGCGAGTCAATATTTTGGCATAGGGAATCGCTTTATGCAACAAAGTATAACCTACCAAATCGGCTTACAAACTGATATATTAAGCGATCCCCATCAATCGGGTTATATTCACAATCTAATAGGAACTTTTCATTGCAGTTATATTGGAACTGCCGATTTAAATCCTTTCATTTATGGGATAGCCGTCCATTTTGCTACTGCAAAAGATAAAAATGTATATCAAGATCCCAGCGATTATAATACAAAAAAAGGAGAATTTATGTCAAATATTTATTTGCGTCCTGAAATAGGAATTTCCTTCCCTTTTAAATATTCGGCTAAAACTATCGAAAAACTACCTGTTACCTTTACTTTAACTTATGGATATAATATCAAGCTATTTATGTATCGAAATGAATTAGATGAAATTAATGAAAACTCTGAACTTACACTTCCTTGGACATCCATGAATCATCATATGATAACTTTGCGTTTCAATTTCAACTTTGTACATTACCGAGAATTCCAATAAAATAATTTAAACCTATATAAACACAAAAATGAAAAATTTTTTTAAAGCCGTCTTAGCTACTATGGTCGGTCTAATTCTTTTATGGACATTATTGTTTTTCACAATCTTAACTATTGGCATTGCTTCTTTCACCACTTCGCAACCCATTGTAAAATCTAACTCTCTATTAGAATTAGATTTAAACGGAATAATTAAAGATAGAACTATTGACAATCCCTTTGAACAACTTTATGGCAATAATGCAATTACTACTATAGGGTTAAATCATATTTTATCCACCATTAAATATGCCGAAAGCGATAATAACATTAAAGGTATATCTTTATATGTTTGTAATATACAATCTTCCTATGCAAGCATTGAAGAGATTAGAAATGCATTAATTGATTTTCGCAAAACAGGCAAATTTGTATATTGTTATTCTGAAACTATGTCTCAAAAAGCATATTATCTCGCCACCGCTTCCGACAGTATTTTTATTCATCCTCAAGGCAGTATTGAACTTAAAGGAATAGCTGCCGAAGTTTTATTCTTTAACAAATTACTTGACAAATTAAACATTGAAGCCCAAATTATTCGTCACGGGGAATATAAAAGTGCCATTGAGCCCTTTATACTCGACAAAATGAGTGCTGCTAACAGAGAACAAATGGAAGTTTATCTTAATTCTACGTGGGAAAACATAAGTTCAGATATTTGCAATAGCAGAAACATTGACGAAGCAAAAATCAATACAATAGCAGATAATTTATCTGTCTTGTATAATATTCCTTTATCGTTACAAGAAAATTTTATAGATGGAATTGCTTATCAAGATGAATATGAGTCTTTTTTAAAAACAAAATTACAAGTTGAAAAATCAAGGGAGATTAATAAAATTTCTTTATCTGATTATCAAAAAACTATCCAAGCCCAAAGAAGCACTCCAAATCAAATTTCCGTCATTTATGCCGTCGGTAACATTATTGATGATAAAGGAGATTATGAAAACATAGGACAAAAAATTGCACAAGAAATAAGCAAAGCACGTCAGGAAAAAACCATCAAAGCGGTAGTTTTGAGAGTCAATTCAGGTGGAGGCAGTGCACTTATGTCTGATATCATTTGGAAAGAAGTTATGTTAACAAAAGAAATAAAACCTATTATCGTTTCTATGGGAGATTATGCCGCTTCCGGAGGCTACTATATTTCTTGTGCAGCAAATTATATTGTAGCACAACCCTCCACGTTAACCGGCTCTATAGGTGTTTTCGGGCTTATTCCCAATATAGACAAATTTCTTTCTACTAAACTGGGCATCACTACCGATCAGGTTAAAACAAACACCTTTTCTGATGCAATCTCTATTACACGTCCCATGAAAAAACAAGAAAAAGAAATTCTCCAAAAAGGCATAGAAAACATATATGATACATTTATTAATCGTGTTGCCGAAGGACGTAATCTTACGGTAGAAGAAGTTGATAAAATAGCTCAAGGAAGAGTCTGGACTGGCAGCGATGCGATGAAAATAGGACTCGTAGATACTTTAGGTGGATTGGATCTTGCTATTAAAATCGCTGCAAAAAAAGCAAACTTAAAAAATTATTCCATCAATGAAAAACCAATAATCAAAGATTTTTTTGAACAATTTACTGCTGCTTTATTGGAAAGTAAAGTATCACAAAAAATCAATATCTTGAAATCAAAAAACATATATCAGTATTTTGATTATATAGAAACACTAACTCAATTACATGGCATACAAGCACGTATTCCTTTCATTATTACTATTGAATAAAAAATATGCTGACTAAAAAGAAAAAACAAAATTTACTTTTTTTAGGTATTGGCATTATCATTGGATGCATCTTAGCCGGTTCTATCGCATATTTTAGTGTAATCAAACAATTTACAAAAGCTAAAATCAATAAAATCCAACTCGCTTTTCCGATTGAAGACACAGATACACTCTCGGCTAAACCCATCAAATCGAAAACATTAAAAATTAATAAAAAAAATTACGACAAAGACACCGTCATCAATATCGATAATGACATTGAAGCCGACACTTCCCTTTTAGACACTAACAGCATCATATCCATTGATGTTGTAAAATCAGATACAAAAATAGAATCTATGAAAATACCCATTATCAACTTAGATTTAGATTCTACACTTACAACGAATGATTATAATGAAGAAATTATAGTTGAACAATGGGAAAATCCAACAAATTTTGCAGGCTACAAAAAAAATAAAACTATATTAATAATCTACGGCATCAGCATTGAAAATATTGAATTACATTTGAGTAATAACACCCTGTTTTTAGTATACAAAGATCAGAAATTAGCCTTACAAGAAAGCAATACGTTTATCCGATTTCCTTCAACTTTCCTAACAAAATAACTAATGCTGCCAATTTTTCTTTTTTTCCCTGCGACCCTTATCGAATAAAACACCTCATTCTTTAAATAAAAACCACTTTGTTGCGTTTATTTATTTTCTAATTAAACTTTTTAATCCATACAAACCAAAATGATTAAAAATTGTTGTTTTATTAATTAACATTCTATTGTTTGTAAAAATATAAAAACATCTATTTTGAAGTTATTTAGTTTATTACATTTGTAATATTAATATTTTTTTCTTTAAATATTTGTTATTGAGTACCGTTAATCTATCTATTTGAAAAACTTACCTTAACAAATACGAATTTAATGTATGGCAAATAAAATAATAGTTAACAAAGAAGTTGTAAAAAAAAGTAAAAAAAAGACTAAGAAGTCAGTATCTTCTAAAAAAAACCAAGGCAATGATTCCTTTATTCTTTTTTTGAAAAATCCTAAATTCCATCTGATTTTAGGTATCTTTTTATTTTTATTTACAATTTTTCTTTTTTCTTCTTTTATCTCTTTTTTTTATACCCACGAAGCCGATGACTCAATTTACAGAACAAACATAATTGAAACCGTAAAAACCATTGATGACCCGGCTAATAATCTTGGTATTTTAGGATTATACTTTTCTTTTCTATTTATTAAAAATTCTTTTGGAATTGCCTCTTTCGGATTCTTATTTTTATTCTTTCTTTGGTCTGTGTTTTTAATGATAAAAAAGCATTTGCTTCCCCCTTTCAAAACCATAACCGCAACTATTGTTTGTATACTATGGCTATCCTTAGTATTAGGTGCATTGTTTGGAAAAATACAAGATTACGAATGGTTAGGTGGAGATATTGGCAATCAATTGAGTTTAACCCTTATTGAAAGCTCCATAGGAGTTATTGGTTTTATCCTATTAATGACTTTTGTCGCTTTGGCATCTTTAATTATATTTGCCGGTTTGACTTTTTCAGATATCATTCCGCAAAAGCAAGAAGAAGAGGAAGATAGTGAAGTTCCCATTGAAGAAGGAACAACTGAAATTCTTGTGAATAAACCTAAAAAATCATTATTTTCTTTCTTTTTCAAACAAAAGAAAAAAGAAATTGAAAACGAAGAAGAAGAAAAAACAGATATACACCCCGATGATAGTATAGAGGGAAAAGAAATCTTTGAAGAAGTAGAAGAACTTTTTGATGATGATAAAAATGAAACAACTACAATAAAGCCATCCAATCAAGACAATCCCCATAGTGAACCTGAAAGAACTGCTATTCCCGGCGAAGACATAATCTTCGATGATACCTTGGAAGAAGAGGCTGAATTTACTTCTCCTGAAATTACTGAAGAAACTGAACTTGAGAAAATTGAAGAAACAAACATTTCATTAGAACCTTATGATCCATTTGCCGAGTTATCACAATATCAATTTCCCACTATTGATTTGTTAGATGAATACACAAATACTGTTCGCACACTTGAAGAAAAAGAAGCAGAAATAAAAGGAAATAAAATACGCATTCAGGATACTTTATTAAATTACGGCGTACAAATCCAATCAATAAGTGCCATTGAAGGTCCTACCATCACTTTATACGAAATTGTTCCTGCTCCCGGTGTTCGTATAAGTAAAATTAAAAATCTTGAAGATGACATTGCTTTAAGTCTTTCAGCATTAGGTATTCGCATCATTGCACCCATGCCCGGGAAAGGCACTATCGGTATTGAAGTGCCAAACTCCATTCCGAAAATAGTTCCTATGAAGTCTACCATAAGTTCTGAAAAATTTCAAAACGCCAACAAAATGATTTTGCCGATATGTATCGGAAAAACTATTTCTAACGAAGTTTTTGTCTTTGACTTAACAAAAATGCCCCACGTATTAATGGCCGGAGCAACAGGACAAGGGAAATCAGTAGGGCTAAATGCGGTATTGATATCCTTATTATACAAGAAACATCCTGCTGAATTGAAATTGGTCTTGGTTGATCCTAAAAAAGTTGAACTTACGCTCTATTCAAAAATTGAAAGACATTATTTGGCAAAACTCCCCGATTTAAATGAAGCAATCATTACGGATACTAAAAAAGTGGTACGTACTTTAAATTCTTTATGCATAGAAATGGATTTAAGATATGATTTATTAAAAGATGCCCAGTGTCGTAATATCATAGAATACAATGAAAAATTTAAAGCACGTCGTTTAAATCCGGAAAAAGGGCATCGCTTTTTACCCTATATCGTTCTTATATTCGATGAATTTGCAGATTGTATCATGACTGCCGGACGAGAGATTGAAGCTCCCATTGCACGTTTAGCACAATTAGCCCGTGCCATAGGCATTCACTTAATCATTGCCACACAACGCCCTTCGGTAAATATAATTACAGGTATTATTAAAGCTAACTTCCCTGCTCGTATAGCATTTAAAGTCTCATCGAAAATCGATTCGCGTACAATTTTAGATGCAGGAGGAGCTGAGCGCCTTATTGGCAAAGGAGACATGCTTATTTCTACCGGTAACGATATTATTCGACTACAATGCGCCTTGGTTGACACCCCGGAAGTTGAAAGAGTATGTGATTTTATTGGAGAACAACATGGCTTTACAAGTGCACTGTTACTTCCAGAAGTACCCGATGAACAAGAAGACAATACACAAGAAGCGGATGATGGGGATATAGACGCTATGTTTGCCGAAGCAGCCCGGGTTGTTGTTAATAGCGGGCATGGTTCAACTTCTTTGTTACAAAGAAAATTAAAACTCGGATACAATCGCGCAGGTAGGATTATGGATCAATTAGAACGGGTTGGCATTGTCGGACCTTTTGAAGGCAGTAAAGCAAGAGAAGTACGTATCAAAGACCCTATGACGCTTGAAGAAAAATTAAAAGAAATGGGAATCTTTTAAAAAATTAATCTTTGGTTCGATTTTTTCATATACATAAATCTAATTATCTTTTTACATGAAAAAATATGTTTTTTTATTCGGCTTAATGTTTTATGTAAGTGCTCTATTCTCTCAAGCACAAACGAAAAAAATTCAAGATGATGAGTCAGTTCTTATCCTTCAAACCATTCAGAAAAAATTAAAAACACTCAAGACCGCTGAAATTAAATTTATATTACGTACTGAAAAAGAAAACAAAACATTAAATACTTTGCAAGGACATATATGGATAAAAGGAGAAAAATATAAATTAATTATCCCAACCCAATACGTTTATTGTGATTCTATTAATATTTGGAATTATCTACCCGAACAAAATGAAGTCAGCATCAGCCATTATGACCCCCAAGATGATGAAAACGCCTTTAATCCCATTAAATTGATATCCAATTATCAAAAATATTATCGTTCAGCGTTTATTCGCGAGATATCGGAAAAAGGCATTATCGTGCAGATTATAGATTTATATCCTTTACAAGCTGCTCCTTTCTTTAAAATACGCGTAGTTATTGATAAAAAACAAACAGAAATTATAAAAATTATTATTTCTGAAAGAAATTTATACACCTATACGTATACCTTCGATAGTTTTATAAAAAATCCCAACATCAATGATTCTTTCTTTATTTTTAATACATTACAATACCCTAATGTTGAAGTTATTGATATGCGATAAATTTTGATTACTATGCATGAAAAGCAAAAAATAAAACTTATTTTTCTTCTAATTGGAATATTATGTGTTTTTGCTTCCTGCAATATTACCAAGAACTTACAAGATGGACAATATATGCTTACCAAGAACAAAGTAATTGCCGATAAAAAAGAAGTTCCCACAAAAGACATATTATACGTAGTAAGACCTAGCACAAATAAAAAATTTTTAGGCCTTTTTTTTTGGAAAACAGGAATTTACCAATCCATGCTCCCTAGTGATACAGCCAAAGATAATAAAGCTAAACAATGGATGCGTAAAAATTTTGGAGAACCGATTGTTTTATTAGATTCTACTCTAATAGAATATTCAAATTCGCAGATACAATTGTACATGTTCAATAAAGGATATTTTCAATCAAATGTCGATTATAAAATTGATATAAAAAGCAAAAAAGCAAAGATAACCTATAGTATCACCGCGGGGAAAGCATCTAAAATCAACCATATAAAATATAGGATTTTTGATCCGAATATCGCTGCAATTGTATTAAATGACACCGGACAATGTTTGGTTAAAAAAGGAAATAACTATGATGTTGACTTGTTTTCTGAAGAAAGGGAACGCATTACAAACATTCTAAATAATCGAGGATACTACGACTTTAATGAAAATTATATAGTTTATAAAATAGATAGTAACTTAACGGATTATACCGTAAATGTAACCATCCTTATCAATAATCCTACTTATAAAGAAGGAGAAAATACCATTGAAAGAAATCATCGAAAATACTATATACATAAAATAACGATTTTCTCCGGATTGAACAACTCTGTAAACAAAATAGATACAGTTAATTATACAGAAATCGTTAAGAAAAAAAATAAAACCAATAAGAGCCCTTCTCATTTCAAAGATACTAATAATTATAAACTATATTATTCTGATAAAATTGATTATAAACCCAAAGCATTAGTATATCCTATTTCATTTTCTCAAGGAGATTTATATACAGCCGACGACGCCAAGCTTACTTATAGCCGCTATGTAGACATGCAAAATTTCAGTTTCATTAAGATATCGTATGCTGAAAGCGAAGAAAGTAAAAAACAATACATGTCTGATACCGGATTTGTCAATTGCATTGTTCAACTTTCCAAATTGGAAGCGAACAGTTTTCATGCAGACTTATTAGGTAAAAACATTGGGAAAGATTTTGGAATGGGGACCAATATCAGTTGGGCAAACAGAAACATATTCAAATCGGGTGAAGTTTTTACCATTACAGGTATGTACACTAACGAATTTCAAAGACAATCCGATGAAAACGATATCAAACGATGGATGTTTCGGAATTTTGAAGTGGGTGGAGATGTCGGCTTGGAATTTTCGCGATTCCTTTTTCCTATAAAACAACAAAATATTTCTAAAAACATACGCGCTAAAACAATTTTAAATATAGGAAGCAATTATCAACTCCAAGACCATTATTCCAGGTTTATTACCAATACCGGATTTCGTTATCAATGGAGTACTTCTCCGCAAATTACACATGTATTATCCGTTTTAAATATTAATTTGGTAAAGATTTATCCTGATTCTGTTTTCAAACAAGAGATAAGAACTTTTAATCAACATATCCAAGAAAAGTATAAAGACCATTTACTATTAGGAACAACCTATCAATTAATTTTTAACAGTTTAAAAGAAAATACACGAAAAAACTACTATTTAATACAGTTCAATGCTGATGCATATGGAAATATTTTGTATCAACTCTTTGCATTATTTAATGCCACAAAAAATGAGAACAATCAATATAATTTTTGGGGAATTCCTTTTGCCAACTATGTTTCTGTAAATATTGACATGGCATATAATATAATGCTTGGTAAAAAATCCTCCTTTGTGATTCATTCGGATATAGGACTTGGCATCCCTACTTTAAACTCTAAGTCCCTGCCTTTTGAAAAAAGCTTTTATCTTGGCGGCTCAAATAGCATGAGAGCATGGAGATTGCGAACACTTGGCCCGGGCTCTTACAATGGCTCTGCTTCCAATATAGAGAGTACGGGAGATATTAAAATTGAATTAAACGCCGAATTTCGTACACCTATCTATAAATACTTACATATGGCACTGTTTACAGATGCCGGTAACGTATGGATTTTTAAAAAAAATGATGACTTACCAAGAGGAGAATTTAGCTGGAATCGTTTTTATAGGGAAATAGCTATTGCCGGTGGCGCAGGGTTACGATTAGATTTGTCTTTTTTTGTGATAAGACTGGATGCCGCTCTTCAAATCTATAATCCCGCTAAATTAAAACCCATGCAATGGATTAATAAAACTGTTTCCTTAAACGATATTATTATGAGTGTAGGAATAGGATATCCTTTTTAATTTATTTCTTGTATAGGTAAAAATATTCCATTTTTCTATCTCTTTTTTTTTATTTTTTACGCAATTTGATTGATTCTATACGTATAATGTTAATATTGTGGATTTTAATTTTTTATTATTATCTTTTTTTTTGTTGACTTTTATAAGTATTTTTTTTAATTTTGTACCATAATTTTTAATTTGTATTAATTAACAACAACATATATGAAAAAAATAGTTACATTTTTAATTGTATTTCTTATTACATACCTTACTTTCGCACAAACTCCATGGGATGGAGTAACTATAACTCCGATTACTCCAGATGCAAAATGGAATTATACTGTTACAAGTGCTGCTGAATTAGCCTGGATTGCACAAGAATGTAATAATGGAAATAATTTCAATGCTAGACTCATTTTAATAACAGATGATATTGATTTAAATAATAAACCCTGGACTCCAATAGGCAGAAAAGACGCCCCTTTTAAAGGTACTTTTGACGGAAATTGGAAGATTATTAAAAACATCAATGTAGTAGATACTGATTACGTAGGTCTATTTGGCTATATTGAAGGGCGTGTTTATAAAACATTGAATGTTATTTCAAATCTTTTCGTTGAAAACGTAAATATTTCAGGTCAAAAGTTTGTGGGAGGAATCGCAGGATTTGCTCAATATACTGTTTTCGATTCTTGTTATGTGAGCGGAGGGACGATAGAAGGAAGTAGCAATGTTGGAGGCTTTATTGGATATGCCGCTACTTCAGCAATTAAAGACTGCTATGCAAAAGTATCTGTTACAGCGAATGAAAATTATGGAGGAGGATTTATTGGGGTATATGATACCAATGAATCAGGAGTGGTACTTATTAGTTATTGTTATGCCAGAGGGAATGTTACAGGTAATGGTACTAATGGTGGTTTTGTAGGATACAATAACTCAAAAATAAGAAGTGCATATACTGTTACAACCTCTATCTCCGGAGATACCTTAGGCTTATTTTGCGGAAAAAGCAGCACTGTGGGAGAATTTATCAATTGTTATTTTTGTAATTCTTATAATGCTTCAGTTACAGGCATTGGTAATCTTGAAGATAACGAAAATGACGTATATGGCGTAGCCTCTGCCGGATTGAAACAAATAAACCAAATCTCAAATTTAAATGGCAGCGATGCCTACGTGCATTGGGAAAGAGATTTACAACCCTTTATCAACGATGGCTTCCCCATTCATATTTGGCAAGGAGATTATTTAGGTGTTAATATCTCATCCTATAATAATCTTACATTATCAATATTCCCAAATCCGGTGAAAAATACACTTAACATTAAATTTGAAAATATCAATATTCTCAAAGTAGAAATAGTTGATTTATTAGGAAAACCTATCATTTCACGACATGCAGATTTCGAATCAATAGATGTCAATAACTTAAAAAGCGGGATTTATTTCCTTAAATTACATACCGATAAAGAAACCATCACAAAAAAATTTATTAAACAATAATCGTTCTCTTCAATTATAAAAGCGGAATATAATTTAATATTCCGCTTTTTTTGTTGTACAAATTAAATCTTTTTAATATTTTAATTGTCAGGCAATATAAAAAATACTGAAATATTGATTTTTGTTCTGACTGCATCTCCTTGAAAATATGCAGCTTTCCAATTAGGCATCAATGTTATTACTCTTTTGACCTCAGCATCACATTCGGGAGAAACTGACCTGAGCATCTTAATATTCGACAAACTGCCATCTTTTTCCACTATGACCTCGGCAATTACCCTACCTTGAATTTTTTGCTCTTTAGCAATTTCAGGATAGACTATATTTTCTCTTAAAAATTTTAATTTTGCTTTTTCCCCTCCCCTAAACGACGCTAATTTTTCAGGATGCATACATATACTTGTATCTTTTAATTCGCTTACTGCTTCTTGGGCATAAGATATTGTAGGAGTGATAATAAAAAAAACAATCAAAGAAAAAAATGATTTAAATATTGTCATCTATTTGTGTTTTAAATCGTTATTAGATATTGCAAAAGTACATGAAAATTTTATACAACACACAAAAACAATAAAAAATTATATTGAAAAAACACTACTTCTAAGCTGCGATAATAGAATAGATAATGTTTACTTTATATAAATAATTTTTCGCCTAATCTTACGTTAAAAATATAATTCAACTAAAATACATAATTATTATGATAATAACATTAGAGAATATTCTTCTTATAGGTTCTTTATTGTTATTTGTAAGTTTACTGGCAGGAAAAACCGGCTACAAATTAGGTGTCCCTACCTTGTTGTTGTTTCTTGTTTTAGGAATGATTACCGGTAGTGATGGATTAGGAGTAGAACTAAATAACCCTAATATCTCACAAGCTATAGGAGTTATTGCTCTATGTACCATACTTTTTTCAGGTGGAATGGACACTAAATTCTCTGACATCAAACCCATTGCAAGAGAAGGCATCGCCTTAGCTACATTAGGAGTACTTTTTACTGCTTTGTTAGTCGGTACTTTTATTTTTCTAATTACACACTATTTCAATGTAGGGGTTAGGTTTACATTATTAGAATCCATGTTGTTAGCATCCTTGATGTCTTCCACAGATTCCGCATCGGTATTTTCCATTTTGCGATCAAAGGGATTGAAACTAAAACACAATCTTAGACCAACCTTGGAACTAGAAAGTGGAAGTAATGACCCAATGGCATATATGCTTATCGTTTTCTTCATTCAGCTGATAGAAAATCCGTCAGATCCAAATTACGGATATGCCGCCATGAATTTCTTTATTCAAATGGCTATTGGTGGTTTTGGTGGTTTTGTACTCGGTAAATTAGCGATTTGGATTATCAATAAAATTGAATTATTTAACGATGCCCTTTATCTTGTATTTATTGTTTCTTGTGCATTCTTTATATTTTCTTTTACCGATTTTATACATGGGAATGGCTATTTAGCGGTATATGTTGGAGGGTTAATTATCGGCAATAAGAAATTTGTGCACAAAAAATCAATTCTTAAATTCTTTGACGGTTTAACATGGCTCATGCAAATCGTACTTTTTTTAACATTGGGACTATTAGTAAATCCTCATGAACTAATCTATCCTGAAGTTTTCATTACAGGATTATTGATAGCTTTTTTTACTATATTCTTCGGCAGACCTTTATCAGTACTTCTCACATTATTGCCCTTTGGCAAAATCAACATACAATCCCGTTTATATATTTCATGGGTTGGATTAAGAGGAGCTGTTCCCATTGTATTTGCGATGTATCCATGGATTGCAGGATTGGAAAATGCTAAATTAATCTTTAATATCGTCTTTTTTATCACCATCATTTCTTTGCTCATACAAGGTACTTCCGTAACCGCAATGGCAAAATTATTTAAGATTTTTGATTATTCAAAAGATCCCAAACCGACTAATTTTTTAGATGCTGATTTTTCGGAAACAACAAAATCAAGCTCTTGTGAAATCATTATCTCTACTCAAATTTTGAAATATGGTCATCGTATTATGGATATCCCTTTCCCTGATAAAACACTCGTTGTGATGTTAAAACGAGATAGTGTATACTTAATACCTAACGGGAAAACAGAAATTCGCTTGGGAGATACCTTAGTGATTATAACTGATGACAAAGAGGCTTTATACGAAACATATAGACAAATCGGAATGGGGAAAGATATCTCGCAAGAGCCATCATAATAAGTCACTACGACATGTTCAAACTACCTTTTCTTAAAATCGGATTAGTATTGATTGTAATTATGTGGTTTCTATCCTCCATTTTACATAGTCAAAATTTTTCTAATCGCGTTCATAAAACCTTTCTGATTAATGCCGACACCTTGGTCTTAGATTCTCTGTCTCTAGTGCTCGGCAGCTTATTGATAGATAATATGGATACAAACAACTATGTAATTGATTACCCCAGTGCTTTATTCATCATTAAAAATCCCTCATTAAAAGGTCAAACCATCAACCTAACATATAGAACACTCCCCATTCGACTACATAAAAAAATTCAACATAAAAGTACAACCCTCATAGAAAAAAATCTCTATGACCCTATCAATCCACTGATGATACGGGATCAAGAGGAACAAATTAATGTTTTAAACCTTTCCGATGCTACTTTCATGTCTTCTGGAAGTTTATCAAGAGGCATCACGATGGGAAATAATCAAGACATGGCATTGAATTCTAACTTAAACTTACAATTATCAGGACAATTATCTGAAGATGTTAAAATTCTGGCAAACATTACCGACAAAAACATACCCATTCAACCTGAAGGGAATACCCGACAAATACAAGAATTTGATAAAATTTTTATCGAACTTAGTTACAAAGAAAAAATATCCTTAATAGCCGGTGATATAGAAGCCCAATCACAAGATGTACATTTTATGAAGTTTACTAAAAAAGGACAGGGATTATTGACTAATATGTTTTTACAATCGCAGCATAAACAAAAAGACACAATAAACTATCATATAAATATTTCCGGAGCTATTGCCAAGGGAAGTTTTCACCGTCAGCCTATTAATGCCATAGAAGGGAATCAAGGTCCCTATCAATTAAGAGGTATTAACAATGAAACTTTTATTATAATCCTTTCAGGGTCAGAACGTATATATATAGACGGAAGGCTGTTGACTCGTGGTCAAGATGCAGACTACATCATCAATTATAATTCGGGAGAAATAACATTTACTGCCAAACAACCCATTACCAAAGACAAACGTATTGTTGCTGAATTTGAATACTCAGACTTTAACTATACACGTGGACTTTCACACATTAGGACTGCCATACAAAAGAAAAAATGGGACGTTTCTTTTCATTTTTATCATGAACAAGACTTTAAAAACCAATCGAATCAAATGGATTTGACTGATGAAAACATTTCCTTTCTACAAAGGATTGGAAACAATATTGGAGATGCTTATTTCCCCTTTGCAGATAGTACCGGATATCAAGCAAATGAAATATTGTATAAAAAAATTGATACATTAGTAAATGGAATACTTTACGACTCTGTTTTCATCTACTCAACTAATACAGACAGTGCCTTATATTCCTTGCGATTTACATTGGTAGGAGAAGGAAAAGGCAATTATGTATTAACAAAAAGTGCTGTAAACGGAAGAGTGTATACTTGGGTTGCTCCTATTGGTGGTATTCCTCAAGGCAATTATGAACCTGTAATTTTATTAATAACTCCAAAACGCACACAAATGTATAGTGTTGTTTTTAATTACGAATTACCGAAAAATACCAGGATACATATAGAAACAGCTCTATCAAACAATGACATGAACACTTTTTCAAAAACAGGCGATGCACAAAACACCGGCATAGGATTGCTTTTTTCTTTAAATAACACTTTAACCCTACAAAAGAAAAAAAATATAGGGAAGGATATTAAGTGGAAAATGCATAGTTCTTTATATTATGAAAGTAAAAATAAATTGTTTGATTATATTGAAAATTATCGCGATGTGGAATTTATTAGAAATTATAATCTGAATGATTCGATGATAAATGCCTCCGAACATTATGCAGGCACGAGTCTGTTGTTTGACTATAAAAACCAAGGAAAAATCGGATGGGCTTCAACTATTTTTTCTATTCCGGAATTTTCATGGAATGCTATACGTAATCAATTTAATACTGATTTTAAAATACAAAATTATACCATAAAAACAGATGTTTCGCTTTTAACAAGTGAATCGAAAACCCACGAAACCATATTTTTAAAACATAAAGAAATGTTTAGCAGGACATTCACTTTTCTTGAAATCGGCATAAAGGAAGAAATGGAATTTAATCAATTGACTTTTCTATCCAATGATTCAATATCTCCTCAAAGTTACGCTTTTAATGAGATTAGTTTGTTTCTAAAACAGAATGATAGTATTAATAACGGCTTTAATTATCACTTAGAATATAGTAATCGTATGGATAAAACACATTTACAAAACACATCTGGGTTATCTTCTATCGCTCACAATGTTACTCTCGGATTACACCTTACTAAATTCACCAATCACACATTAGGATTTACATTAGCATACAGAAATTTATCAAATAAAGACAGCTCAACTATTACAAAATCCCCCGAAAACATGCTTTTAGCAAATGTTGATTATCAAGGTAGCCTTTTTAAAGGAGCAATCCATTGGGGGCTTTTTTATGAATTGGGTTCTGGCATGGAGCAAAAAAATGCCTATTCATATTTAAAAGTAGCCGACGGTCAAGGCGTTTACCAATGGATAGATTATAACAAAAACGGCATAGAAGAACTTAATGAATTTGAAGTGGCTGTATATAAAGACAAAGCAAACTACATCAGAATTTGGCTCCTTTCTAACGAATTTATAAAAACCTACAATAATCGCTTTACTCAAAGTCTGGCATTAAGACCTGCAATGCTTTGGATGAATTCAAAAGGATTTCGTAAATTTCTGTCACGTTTTACGAACCTCACGACCTATCAAACTCAAGTAAAACAAATTAGCGCAAAGTTTTCTTCTATCATAAATCCAATATATAACAATATAAACGATACGGCCTTAGTAACTTCTACTACTCATTTCAGAAATGTATTTTCATTTAATCAAAGTAGTTCCATTTGGGGCATAGATATAATTTACATCGATAGTAAAAATAAAACACTAACAGTGAATGGTTTTGAAACAACCAACAGAGAAGCATGGCAATTTACCGTACGATGGAGCATTTTCAATAATTTTATTGTTAAAATTAACTATTACAATTCTTTTCACATCATACAGTCGGAATATTTCAACAATAAAAATTTTAGAATTAAAACCAATCATGTAGAACCTATTATTAGTTATCAATTCGACAATAAATTATCAATAAGCCTATTATATGCATATATTGAAAAAATTAACCGGATAGGGATCGAAAAGTCATATACAAACAAAGCTTCTACAGAGATTAACTTTCGTTTCCCGAAAAGAGGTATATTATACGCTCAACTAAGTTATTATTACATTGTTTTCAAGGGAATAACTGCCAGTTCCATTGCCTATGAAATGATGGAATCCTTACAACCCGGGCATAATGGTGTTTTTAACCTTAATTATCAAACCAATATATTTAAAAACTTGCAATTCAATTTAATCTACGAAGGACGTATCTCACCAACTATACCCATGATTCATACCGGAGGAATTGAAATAAGAGCATTTTTTTAAACATGTATGTTGCTAATTAGTTATTCCTTTTGTATTTTTAAAACTAACATTTTTTTAGTCTGTGAATAATTGTATGGAAAATTCATATACTTTTGCATAAATCAAGTAATTTAAAAAAAATGAGACCCGTAAGAGTTCGCTTTGCCCCAAGCCCTACAGGACCTTTACACATAGGAGGTGTTCGTACTGCCTTGTATAACTATCTTTTCGCCAAACAACATCAAGGAAAACTACTATTACGTATCGAAGATACCGATAGTACACGTTTCGTTGCCAATGCAGAACAATATATTATTGATGCTTTTCAATGGTTAGGTATTCCGTTTGACGAAGGAGTACATATTCCCAATGAAGAAGGAATTTCCTATCGTCAATCTGAGCGAAAAACTCTTTATAAAAAATACGCTCAAGAACTTCTTCAAAAAAAATTAGCCTATATTGCCTTCGATACACCCGAAGAAATTGAAGTTAAAAAACATGAAGTAGCTAATTTTCAATATGATGCCTCCACACGTCATCAGATGAAAAATTCAATGACACTTACTGATAGTGAAGTTCAAACACTAATAAATAAAGGAGAACAATATGTAATACGCGTTCGTATTGAACCCGGAGAAGACATTAATATTCAAGATTTAATATGCGGTAATGTAGTTATAAATACATCCATATTAGATGATAAAGTATTATGGAAATCATCAGATCAATTACCGACGTATCATTTAGCCAACGTCGTTGATGATCACTTAATGAACATCTCGCATGTAATTCGAGGAAGCGAATGGTTGCCTTCTACCCCCTTACATATACTGTTATACCGATATTTATCATGGAAAGATACGATGCCTCAATTTGCTCATTTACCCTTACTTCTCAAACCGGAAGGGAATGGAAAATTGAGTAAAAGAGACGGTGATCGCTTAGGATTTCCTGTATTCCCATTGGAATGGCATGATCCACTTACAAAAGAAATCATAAGCGGATACAGAGAAAAAGGGTATTTCCCTGAAGCCTTAATTAATTTTCTTGCATTACTTGGTTGGAATCCCGGGACCGAACAAGAACTATTTTCTTTGGACGAACTTATCCTTCATTTTTCATTGGATAGAGTTAGTAAATCCGGTGCTAAATTTGACTTTGAAAAAGCTAAATGGTTTAATCATAAATATTTACAAACAATATCTAACGCCGAACTTGCGGATAAATATTTAAGGATACTTCAATCAAAAAACATAGTATCTTCAAAAGATTATGTAGAAAAAGTAGTTGCGATTATCAAAGAACGCGCTAATTTTGTTGAAGATTTCTGGGATACATCGGCGTTCTTTTTCACTCGCCCGCTTACATACGATGAAACTGTAATAAAAAAACGTTGGAAAGAAAATACCCCTGAACAGTTACAAATTATAATAGGATTACTTCAATCCATACAACCTTATAATGCCCTTAAAGCTCATGATGCAATTATGCAATATATAACGGATAATTCACTAAATACAGCCCAAATCATGAATTGTTTACGTTTATGTTTGGTGGGATATGCAAAAGGTCCCGATTTATTTACTATCATTGAATTATTAGGAGTTAATGAAAGCGTGGAACGCATAAATATAGCTATTAACAAAATAAAAATATAACGTATGAATAAAACAATACTTGTAACCGGAGGCACAGGTTATATAGGCTCACATACCGTTGTGGCATTGCAAGAAAAAGGTTATAAGGTAATTATAGCTGATAATCTGGCTAATTCTGAAAAAGAAGTTATTTATAATATTGAAAAGATTAGTCATGTGTTGCCGCAATTTGAACCTATTGATTTAGCCAACGAACAAGCTTGTGAAGCACTCTTCAACAAATATTCTATAAATGCAGTTATTCATTTTGCCGCATACAAATATGTAAATGAATCTGTAAATAATCCATTACGCTATTACAAAAACAATTTAATTTCATTACTGAATGTGTTAAACGAAATGAAAAAACACAATATTTGTAACATTGTGTTTTCTTCTTCTTGCACTGTTTACGGCACACCTGACACACTCCCTGTTACTGAAACATCCCCGGTCAAAAAGTCCATGTCTCCTTACGGCAACACCAAACAAGTAGCAGAAGAAATACTGGAGGATAATTGCAAAGCTGATAGACATTTAAAAGTTATCTCACTGCGTTACTTCAATCCTATTGGAGCCCATCCCTCCATTAAAATTGGCGAAACTGCCAAAGGAATTCCTCAAAATCTATTGCCTTATCTTACACAAACCGTAATTGGCAAGCGTGAATTTTTATCCGTTTTCGGAAACGATTACAATACTCCGGATGGAACCTGTATTCGCGATTATATTCATGTGATGGATTTAGCCTATGCCCATGTGTGTGCCATTGAACGCATGTTACATATGGGCTCAGACATCAATTATGAAGTTTTCAATGTGGGTACTGGCAAGGGTTATTCTGTCTTGGAAATTATACAAACCTTTGAGAAAGTAACCGGCATGAAAGTAAATTTCCAATTCAAAGGAAGAAGAGAAGGAGACATTGCCCAAATATGGGCTGATACAAGCTTGGCTAATAAAGTATTAAAATGGGAAGCACTATATGCTTTGGAAGATATGCTTCTGTCTGCTTGGAAATGGGAAAAAGAATTGGCAAAATCTTAATGCTTTTTATTTCATTTTTAATACTTCTTACATGCATTTTTTTTCTATTTTCGCATTTAATTATTTTTAAAAATAATAGAATTATAATGCTTTATAATCAATCATATATTTTTATCCCCATTGGATACTAATTATAAAATATATTCGAAAAAATGACAGAAAACAAAAACCATATAGCCATTGACCGTTTACTAACGATTATGGATGAATTGCGGGAAAAATGTCCATGGGACAAAAAACAAACACTCGAAAGTCTTCGCTATCTAAGCATTGAAGAAATGTATGAACTCTCAGACGCTATTATCAAAAACGATTTAAATGAAATTAAAAAAGAATTAGGCGATATTTTATTACATATTGTTTTTTATGCTAAAATCGGATCCGAACAAAATGCATTCGATTTCGCAGATATCGTTAACGGTATATGTGATAAATTAATCATACGACATCCTCATGTTTTTGGAGAAACATCGGTTAATAATGCTGAAGAAGTAAAAGCTAATTGGGAAAAAATAAAACTCACGGAAGGAAGAAATTCGGTATTAGAAGGGGTTCCCCATTCATTGCCCGCCATGGTAAAAGCTCATCGTATACAAGAAAAAGTGAAAGGCGTTGGTTTTGATTGGGAAAATTCAGCCGATGTACTTGAAAAAGTGAAAGAAGAAATTTCAGAATTTGAAAAAGAATTCAACCAAAAAAACAACACTCAAATGGAGGCAGAATTCGGAGACATATTGTTTGCCCTCATTAACTATGCACGTTTTCATAATATAAATCCCGAAGATGCATTGGAAAGAACAAATCAAAAATTCATAAATCGCTTTCAATATATGGAAAAACAAGCACATAAACAAAATAAAAACATTGACAAAGTCGATTTTGAAACAATGAATAAATTTTGGGAAGAATCAAAAAAACACCTAAAATAAAATTTCATGAAAAAGTTATTTTTCATTCCTAATAAACATAAAACCATTCCAAGCTGGGTTATTCTTGTTACTGATATGATTATCGTATTATTATCCATAGGATTGGTCTTGATATTACGCGTTAATTTTAAAAAACCGGCTGAATTTGAATTAAATCAAATTCTCACTATTTTTGGCGTAATACTTTGCGTTCGACTCATATTTTTTCTTCTTTTTAAAATACATACCTCCTTATTACGCTATACCGGAACCAAAGATATAACCCGTATCTTTGCTGTAAATTTATTTGGCTCCATTATTATATGTATAGGAAATTTGATTTTTTTCTACTTAATCAATAAAACATTCCTTGTCCCTTTTTCAATTATCATTTTAGAATTTATTATTTCTACTTTCATAATCATTTTCTATCGATTATTTACAAAAATCATCTACTTCGAGTTTATTAACACACCTAAAGAGAAGAAAGACGTTATTATTTATGGGGCGGGAGAACTTGGATTTACAACCAAGCGTTCTATATATCAAGACATATCTAATAAATACAATGTTATTGGCTTTGTAGACGACGACCCTAAAAAAGTAGGGAAAAAAATTGATAATCTTACAATATATTCTTTTAAAGAATTAAAAAAATTATTAGAAACCAAGAGCATAGCTCATGTTATTATTGCTATCAAAAATTTTCCTTTATCAAAAAGCAGTAAGGTAACAGAGATGTGTTTAGAATACAAAACCAAAGTATTGGTAGTCCCTCCTGTGGACAGATGGATAAACGGGCAATTAAGTTTCAAGCAAATTAAGAAAATAAAGATTGAAGAATTTCTTGAAAGAGATCCTATCAAATTAGACGAAAATGTTATTCGCAAAGATTTACTGAATAAAACCATACTCATAACCGGAGCTGCCGGCTCAATCGGAAGTGAAATTGTACATCAGGTTATGAAATATGATTTTAAAAATCTAATATTGATTGACAATGCAGAATCACCTATGTTTTATTTGGAATTGTCATTGGATGACTTTTACCAGCGAAAACCATTCGTAATGTATATGGGCGACATTTGCGATGCGCAATTCATGGAAAGCATATTTGCAAAACACAAACCTGATGTAGTCTACCATGCCGCAGCCTATAAACACGTCCCTATCATGGAAAAAAATCCATTGCAGGCAATTAAGGTAAATGTCCATGGGACTAAAATTCTTGCCGATTTAAGCATCAAATACGAAATAAAGAAATTTATTATGATTTCTACAGACAAAGCTGTAAATCCAACCAATATAATGGGTGCTTCTAAACGCATTGCCGAAATATACGTTCAATCATTAGGTAAAAAATACAATACCTGTAAATTTATTACTACTCGTTTTGGAAATGTCTTGGGTTCAAATGGTTCTATCATTCCTATCTTAAAGAAACAAATAGATGAAGGAGGCCCTATCACGATAACACACCCCGAAATTACGCGTTATTTTATGACAATTTCTGAAGCATGTGAACTTGTTTTACATGCCGGTGCCATGAGTAACGGAAGCGAAATTTACATTTTCGATATGGGTAATTCTATAAAAATATTAGATTTGGCTAAGAAAATGGTTTTACTTTCAGGTCTGGAATTAGGTAGAGACATCCAAATTACCTTTACCGGATTAAGACCCGGAGAAAAACTACACGAAGAACTATTAAATAATAATGAAAATACCATTGTTACCAAACATAAAAAAATTAAAATTGCTAAAGTTATTGAATATGATTTCGACACTATAAATGAACATATTAATACATTAATAAATATGATTTACATTGATAATGACTTTGCCGTTGTAAATCAGATGAAACAAATAGTTCCTGAATTTAAAAGCCAGAATTCAATATATATGACATTGGATAACGGAAATGAAGAAACCTAAGTGTAACATACAATAAAAACCACTTTTAAAAGTTAATTAATTATTTATGTAATTCAACATAATACCTTGACATATGGCGGAACAAATAGATAAAATAACAAAACATCGTTTAGCTACTTCATGGATTTCGACGGTGCTTAGCATTACCTTGGTTTTATTTATGATAGGTCTATTAGGCGTTATTCTTATCAATGCACAACGCATATCAAAAGAGACTAGAGAAAATATTAGTTTTGAAATCATGTTGCTTCCAGATACCAAAGAAGGAGATATTATGGAACTTCAAAAACGATTAGAAGCTCAACCCTATGTAAAATCATCACGCTTTATAAGTAAAGAAGAAGCAACAGAAGAAACTATAAAAATGTTAGGTCATGATTTTAGAGAAATAGTAGGAGATATACTTCCTCCCTCCATCCTATTGAAAATTCATTCTGAATATACTTCTGTTGATAGTTTGCAAAAAATAGAAAAAGAATTACAATTAGAAAGCAATGTTACGGATATTCAATACCAAAGAAGTTATGTTGAAAATATTAATCAAAATTTATATAAAATAAGTTTGGTTATGCTCATTGTAAGCGGAGTTTTGTTAATTATCGCTATTTCATTAATAAACAACACTATAAGACTTTCTATTTATTCCAAACGTTTTATCATTCGAAGCATGTTATTGGTTGGAGCAAAACGCAGCACTATCCAAAAACCTTTTATTTTTAAAGGTATTATGCAAGGATTGTGGGGCTCTATATTCTCATTGATACTACTTTCAGGAGTAATCTACCTTGCCTATACACGCGTTCCGGGTTTGATTGATTTAAATGATCCTAAGCAATATCTTTATATCTTTGGCATTGTAACCATAATAGGAATATTTTTTACTTGGCTTTCTACTTTCTTTGCTGTAAGAAAATATATAAAACTGAAAATTGATAAACTTTACTTCTAAATAATAACAAAAACACATGGCAAAATCAGTTAGCACGACGAAACATACGAGCAAAAAACCTATACCCAAAACCGGTTCAAAAAAACAAACAAGTGTCTGGGCCCCGGGAATGCCGTTTGGAAAAATTAATTATTTATTGATGATAGGTGGTATTTTAATTTTACTATTAGGATATTTCCTTTTATCAGGAGGTGGAACGGATAATCCTACTGAATTCAGTGAAGCAATTTTTGATACAAGACGATTATATATTGCTCCTATCGTTTTAGTTATCGGGTTCTTGATTGAATTGGTTGCTATTATGTACCGTCCAAAAATCAAAGAAGAAGAAGAAAATAGTATTGCTTCAGAAAATAAAGAATAATTTATGTCTATTTGGGAAGCTATCGTACTGGGAATCATTCAAGGATTAACAGAATTTTTACCTGTAAGCAGTAGCGGTCACTTAGCAATAGGGAATGCCATTTTAGGTCTGGAAAATGAAGAGAACTTAACATTTGCTGTCGCTGTTCATGCTGCCACCGTTTTAAGTACAATCGTAATTTTATGGAAAGAAATATCTTCTTTATTTAAAGGCTTATTTGTTTTCAAATGGAACGACGAAACACAATATTTGTTTAAAATTGCCCTTTCGATAATTCCTGTCTTAATTATTGGATTATTTTTCAAAGATTATGTAAAAGACATTTTTGGCTCCGGTTTATTAATTGTAGCTTGTTGTCTGCTTTTAACCGCCCTTTTATTAGGTTTTGCATATTTTGCTAAGCCTCGTCAAAAAGAAAAAATAGGTTGGTGGGATGCTTTAATTATTGGAATAGCACAAGCCATTGCTGTCTTACCCGGACTCTCTCGCTCGGGAAGCACCATAGCCACAGGCTTATTATTAGGAAACAAAAAGGAATCTGTTGCTAAATTTTCCTTCCTTATGGTATTAATTCCCATATTAGGAGAGGCATTTCTTGATTTATTAAATTATTTTTCTGTTGAAACAAGCACACCTGGAATAAGTTCTATTGCTCTATTAAGCGGATTTCTGGCAGCATTTATAACCGGATGTTTTGCATGTAAATGGATGATTAACATTGTGAAAAAAGGAAAACTTATTTATTTTGCAATCTATTGCATCATTGCTTCAAGCATAGCATTCATTCTTCATTTTGTTTTATAATTTTTCTTCAAATGTATGGTAAAAATTAAAAACAGCTTGTGCCTTCTTTTTTCCAATTATTTGAATTAAATCATCTAACTCGGTATTTTTAATTTTTTTGATAGAACGAAACCCATGTAATAATTTCCGAGCAGTATCATCCCCTATGCCTTGTATATTTGTTAATTCCGTTTTTATCAATGCTTGTGAACGTAAGTTGCGATGATGGGTGATTCCAAATCGATGCGCCTCATCTCTAAGATGTTGCAACACTCGTTGTGTCTCTGACTTTTTATTGACACACAAAGCAATTGAATCATTCGGACGATAGATTTCTTCCAATCGCTTTGCAATCCCTAAAAGTGATATTTTATCTTCGATGCCTAATTTTAGTAAAATTTCATATGCAGCCGACACTTGACCTTTTCCCCCATCTACCACTATAAGATTCGGAAGACTTGCTTTTTCTTTCAATAAACGGCTGTACCTTCTATAAATAACTTCCTGCATGGAAGCAAAATCATTTGCCTGATCAAGGCTCTTTATAAGATAATGTCTATACTCTTTCGGAGAAGGTTTCGCATTTCTAAAGCAAACCATCGCAGAAACCGCATATTGTCCTTGAATATTTGAATTATCAAAACATTCAATATGCAAAGGAAGTGTAGGTAGCATTAAATCTTTTTGCATTTGTTCCAGGATATTATAATTGTTTTTACTGGCATCAAAAAGATTTTTTTTGTGATGTACATCCTGCATAAATGCTTGCGCATTACGTTGTGCCAGCTGAAGCAAATGGTATTTATCCCCTTGTTTAGGCAAGATGATTTTTGTATTCTCAATATGATATGAAAGTGAAAAAGGCAAAATCAATGCTTTTGTTTGACTTAGATTTGTTCTACGTAAATCAACAATAGCAATTAATAATAGTTCTTCTATTTTTTCATCCAAACGTTTTTTTATTTCTATGTTTTGTGTTTGAATAATTGCTCCGTTCATAAGCTTGAAATAACTAACATAAGCAGAATTATCATCTTCAACAATACCAAAAACATCTACATTGTGTATCTTAGGATTTACGATTGTCGATTTCGCCTGATATTTTTTGAGTAATTCAATTTTTTCTTTGATTTCGTTCGCCCTTTCAAATTCCATTTTATCCGCAAAACCATGCATTTCTGCTTGCAATTCCTGAAATACTTCTTTTGTATTTCCTTCAATAATATCCATGGCATTTTTAATACTCTTCTGATAATCTTCGGCAGATTGCAATCCCTGACAAGGTCCTTTGCATTTCTTGATATGATAATCCAAACAAACTCTGTATTTGTTTTTTGAAATATTCTCCGCACTTAAATGTAAATTGCATTTTCTAAACGGATACAATTCGCTTAAAACTTCTAAAAGTATTTGCATCGTTCTTACCGAAGAATAAGGTCCATAATAGTGCGAACCATCACTGATTTTTTTACGTGTTGAAAATATCCGAGGAAAGGATTCATTTTTAATACATATCCAAGGATAGGTTTTATCGTCTTTGAGTAAAACATTGTAACGAGGTTGGTATTTCTTTATCAAATTATTTTCTAACAATAAGGCATCGTATTCGCTATCAACAACCGTAAAACTAATGTCATAAATCTTATTCACCAACACACGTAACTTGGCAGATGTATGATTTTTAGTAAAATATGAGTTAACTCGTTTTTTAAGATTTTTGGCTTTACCAACATAAATGATTACACCTTGCTGATCATAATAAGTGTAAACGCCACATTTCTCAGGTAAATTCTTTAAAATAGCTGAAAAAGATTTCGATGTTGACATAGCAGAATTAAGATGTTGTGCAAAAGTACATGAAAATTTCTTTCCTTAGGAATCTTACTGCAAAATCACTGTCTGAAGTTTTACAAACAATCCGAATAATCATCATTTCTACCATACATGCTAATATAAAATCATGATTTAAGTAATTAAAAAAGGGGGACTCGATAAAATCACCCTTTCGCATTTGAAATGTATTACTTTTCTTTTTTATTATAAAAAACAAATTCTTCGTCAATTACATCAATCGTTATTTCACAATCATTTACCAATTTATCGGCAAGTATCATTTTTGATAAATTATTTAAGATATGTTTTTGGATGATACGTTTCAATGGACGTGCTCCATACTGAGGGTCATACCCCATTTCAGCCAAGGCACCAATCGCATAATCAGTAAGCTTGATTTCTATGGAATTTTGCATCAATAATTCTCTCAGTTGATTGATATGCAACATCACGATTTCTCGAATTTCTTTTTTTGACAAAGGCTTGAACATAACTATTTCATCAATACGATTCAAAAATTCAGGACGTATCGTTTTTCTTAACAAGCTTATCACGTCAATTTTTGTACGTTCTTGTACTTGTTCATCTTCATAATCGCTTATTTTTGAATAATTTTCTTGAATAATATGCGATCCGAGATTCGAAGTCATAATAATTATTGTATTTTTAAAATCGGCAACTCTCCCTTTATTATCTGTTAATCTTCCGTCATCCAATACTTGCAATAAAATATTAAAAACATCGGGATGGGCTTTTTCTATTTCATCGAACAAAACAACTGAATAGGGTTTGCGTCTCACCTTTTCTGTTAATTGTCCCCCTTCATCGTAACCTACATATCCCGGAGGCGCACCTACTAAGCGCGAAACAGAATGTGACTCTTGATATTCAGACATATCGATACGAACAATTGCATTTTCGGTGTTGAAAAGGTATTCTGCCAAAGCTTTTGCCAGTTCGGTTTTCCCTACACCTGTAGTACCCAGAAAAATAAACGATCCAATCGGACGTTTACTATCTTGTAAGCCCGCACGACTTCGTCGTATAGCATTGGCGATAGCTTCAATAGCTTCGTTTTGACCTACAACTCGCTTATGAAGCTCTTCTTCCAGTTTCAATAGTTTTTCTTTTTCGCTTTGCATCATTCGACTTACCGGAATACCTGTCCAACGAGCCACGATAGCTGCAATATCATCGGCGCCGACAGCTTCATCAATCATCGGATGGTCGCCTTGAATATCGTGTAATTGCTTCGTTGACTCTTCCACATTAGCTTCCAATTCCTTAATTTTACCATATCGTATTTCTGCTACCTTACCATAATTACCATTCCGTTCTTCCTGAATTGCTTCAAATTTAGATTCTTCTATTTCATTCTTAATTTGTTGTATTTTATTCACCAACTCTTTTTCTTGTTCCCATCTTGCTTTTAATGTATGACGTTCTTGACTAAGTTCTGCAATTTGATTGCTAAGCACATTTACTTTTTCAATATCATTTTCTCTTTTAATAGCTTCACGTTCAATTTCTAATTGCCTAATTTTACGTTCGATGTCATCCAAAGGTTGAGGGACTGAATTTATTTCAAGTCGTAATTTAGATGCTGCTTCATCAATCAGGTCGATGGCTTTATCCGGTAGAAAACGATCGGTAATATAACGTTGCGATAAATCAACCGAAGCAATGATAGCTTCGTCAAGAATTTTCACTTTATGATGCGTTTCATAACGTTCTTTTAATCCTCTTAAAATAGAAATAGAAGAACATCTATCCGGCTCATCGACATAAACCACCTGAAAACGACGTTCCAAGGCTTTATCTTTTTCAAAGAACTTTTGATATTCATTTGTTGTAGTTGCTCCAATAGCTCTCAACTCCCCTCTTGCCAATGCAGGTTTAAGAATATTAGCCGCATCCATAGCTCCTTCACCGCCACCGGCCCCGACCAAAGTATGAATCTCATCAATAAACAAAATGATTTCTCCTTCAGCCACGGTAACTTCTTTTACAACACTTTTCAAACGTTCTTCGAATTCGCCTTTGTATTTTGCTCCGGCAACCAATGCCCCCATATCCAAAGAAAACACTTGTTTCGATTTTAAATTCTCAGGAACATCTCCCGAAACGATACGATGGGCCAGACCTTCAGCAATCGCAGTTTTTCCTACACCCGCCTCTCCAATTAATATAGGATTGTTTTTGGTGCGTCGCGATAGTATCTGTAAAACTCTCCGTATTTCATCTTCTCTACCAATAACAGGATCCAGCTTTCCTTTTTGAGCCAGATCATTTAAATTGCGAGCGTAACGATTTAACGCATTATAACTTTCTTCGGCATGTGGTGAATTTACATGACTTCCTTTTCGCAATTCCAATATGGATTGTTTCAGCCCATTTTCTGTCAACCCATTATCTTTTAAAAGCTGAGATGCACTATCATTCGACAATAAAATCCCTAACAACATATGTTCTATGGATACAAAATCATCTTTGAATTCCGACAAACTGTGCATCGCCTTTTGTAAGCTTGTATTTGCTGCATTCGATAAATATACACCACTTCCACCACTTACCTTCGGTAAACTATCCACAATTTTATCGGTAACTTGCATCAGCATTGTTACATTTATATTATTCTTTTTCAGCAAATAAGGAACTATATCCTTATCAACTTCAAAAATTGCTTTCAATAAATGAGCATTTTCTATTTGTTGCTGTTGTTTAGCTACGGCAATGTTTTGTGCTTTACTTATAACTTCTTGACTTTTAACTGTAAATTTTTCTATATTCATAATTTTTCTCCTTTTAACAATCTACAACTGTCAAATCTTGTTCCAAGTAACAAAAACTGACAAAACGGCAGGTTTTGATAAAATTCATACACTGAATAAGAATATACCTACAAAGCATATTTTATGCTTTTCTATTCAAAATAAAAATGTTTTTTGGGCTCTCATGCAAAAATAAAAGCAATAAATTGACAAATATTTAAGGTTTATGTGCAGTAATCACATTCTATCTAATTGACATACTGCAAAGAAATAAATTTAAAAAAAAAATCAAAAAACTTCAAATATGTAAGAAAAAGATTGTACTTTTGCAATCCCAAAACTTACGACTTAAATTTTAAGTTAAATTTTTGGGAAAGTTCTTTGAACGAATGGAGATCAGCAGCAAATATCCCGC
>JAQVNO010000017.1 GCA_028703095.1 Bacteroidales bacterium | reverse complement strand
CCGTTATCAAGGGTAAATTGATAGTTGGCGGGGTTAGGGTAGAGACGCAATGGGCTTGTATTTTCTATGTGTGAAACTCCCAAATAATCATAAAAAAAAGCGGTAAACACAGAATCGCAGGTAACTCTTATATTTCGTACTTCTTCGCTATTTCCATCGTTCCATTTATCAAATCTATAGGCATAAAATAAGGGGGTTGCCGAAATTTTTGCGAGACTGTTTTCTGAATATATGCCTGTGCCTGTTACTTCTCCATAGCTTGAATCATTGGCTAATACCGTTATTTGATAAAATCCTGATTTAATATCAAATATTGCCGTAAAACTTGTATCTTTATTTAAAATTATGCTTCGCGGATTATCGGTATTGCCATCATTCCATCGGGTGAATTCGCAGCCATTGACAGGATAAGCTTCTATCACAGCTTGTTGCGATATGCAATCGGCATAGGTCGAACTTACACTGCCTCTTAATTCATCGTTGGAATAGGTTGTGAGTTCATAGGTATAATCAACTTCTATAAAATTGGTGAATTGATTCCATAATGTATCGGCTTCATATAGTGTTTTGCTGCCACAAGGAACATAAACGGGAATATTTTTTTGTGTCCTATTGAAATTGGAAGTTGTTATAAAAGGAGGATTAACAGCTTTGCAATATATCTCTTGCAAACTGTCATTATAAAAAAAGGCATCTCTTTCAATTAATTCAACAGCTTTCCCGATTACAATTCTTTTTAAATTATCACAATATGCAAATGCCATCGAACCAATTTTTTTTACAGAATCCCCAATTACAACAGACATCAATGCATAACAGTGGTAAAAAGCCATAGAACCTATATATTTAACCCTATTGGGTATTTCGATTTTTTTTAAGGCTGTACATCTATAAAATGCAAAATCATTTATAGATAACAAATTATTTCCAAACGTAACTTTCTCAATTCTTTTGCAATAATCAAAAGTAAAAGAATATAGTATAGTTATATTATCCGGAAGTATAATTTTCTTGATTCCTTCACAACCGGAAAAACTACTAGAACCTAGATATTTAATTGTTTTCGGCACATATAATATTCCCTTAAATTCTTGACATCTACTAAATGCGAAATTGCCGATATATTCTAAGCTATCATTTAAGACAAAATGCAATCTTTTACATCCATCAAAAGCATTATTTTCAATATATCTTAATGAACTTGGAAATGTTAAAACTCCCCATAATCCATTACATTCAATAAATGCTCCTTCTTGGATTACAACAATAGAATTGTGTATTTCTATCTCTCCGATTTTATTCGTAGGACATGCTTTCAATGTATCTAAATTATAACTATATAAAATATCATCAACCGACTTATAATACTTGTTTTCTTTATCTACCCTGATTGCATTCAATAAACTACATGAAGTAAAAACGTAATATCCAATATATTTTACACTATGAGGAATATATATATCTTTTATTTTAGAACATGAATGAAAGGCAAAGTGATTAATGCTTTCAACGGATTCCGGTATTTTTATAAATTCTAAAGCCGTACATTTATAGAAGGCTGCATAATTGATATACCTTATATTTTCTCCCATTCGAATTCCCGTAATAGAATCACATTTATAAAATGCATAATCACCTATTCCTATGACAGCATATATTTTCCTATTATATTCAACCGAATCGGGAATAAATACACTGTCATTAGGATAATCGACATCTGACATTTCATAATAATCCTCTATGGTAACTTCCGCTGTATAAGGTATGGTATCGGAGATTATAGTATAATACAGTGTTTGTCCCTTGGATACGGCACTGAAATCATAAGCCCATAAGGCGGAGAATTTTATACTTAATAATACAATGGCTAAAATAATACTTGTTTTTTTCATGGTGTTAAATTTTAAATGGTTAATTAATTTTAGTCTTCCGGTTCATTAAACCATTTCATGGCACGAACAAAAAAATCAGCATAAAACTCAGAATAAGCAATTTTAACAGTATCATTAAAAACAAATACAGTATAAGCATATTTACCACCTTCTTTTTCTGTTGAAGTCCAATAAACATTAAAATTATCATTTATTTCAAGAACATCACCTCCATTTTGTTGTAAAGCAGCATTTATCAGATACCTATTTTCAAATACTACTATCATTTCGCATTTTGCCGGGAAATACCATCCTTTTCCTTTATCAGTACACCACTTAGCGGCTTCGATTCTATCTTTGTATAAATAGGTAGAGGTATCGGAACGCAATGCCATTTGAAGAGCTGTGTTAACCCTTCCATCAACTGAATCATAGGAATTTGTTGAACGATTGATAGTAGCAAACATTAATCCTTCATCCGATTCATCCATAGAAATTATTTTACCATATAATCCGTAATATTTCCCGCTATCGCTGAATACCGTATCGGCTATCCAGCAAACTATGCCTTCCGCTGCTCCGCTTTCATCGTAATACACATCGCCCACTGCATAACCAATGGCAAATTGAAACGTATAGTCCGCATCCGCTCCCCCTTGCGATACGCTTAACTGATGCGTTCTTTTTGTACTGTCATAGGTTGTATACCCAATAAATTTCATGTTATCGCCCGTTTGAAATTCTTTATCCGTATGGGCTTTTTGTATGGGTTTTTCATCAGCTTGAGCTATGTAGTTCGTATAGCTTATCTGAAAAGCACTTCCGCTTTCGCTTGCCAATACGGTAATGCTTTGTGTTCCTTCCGAGCTTTGTAAACTCAATACATATGCCTGTGCAGCTCCTACCCTTAGGGAAAACCCGTGTTTCCCTGCCGTTAAGAACGCTGAATATGCCGCACATTGTTTGCCGCTCATATCATACAAAACCAATGATATGTTTTCCGGTGCTTGCAATCGGATGCTTACTTCCGTACTTGCCTTAAAAGGATTGGGGATGTTTTGCAACAACGCATTCCCTTGTGTTTGTATCTCCTCAATTCCCGTGCTGTTGGTCATTTGTAAAGCCGTATCCGGATAATAGAGCATCTCCTCCCAGCCCCGTGTTAGATTCATTACTTTGACACTGTCTAATACTTGATACGTCCCCCCTTGCATTTGGGAAGTAAAACGTACATTCACAAAATTTTGAGCCTGCAAACTCATACCTGCCGTCAAGGCAATGGCTAAAAGAGTAAAGTGTTTCATGTTGTTTTTGTTTTAGAAAACACATGGGATATACAGATATATTCCATGTGTTTTGGATTAATATTATTTTTTTTATTCATTTCAATTATTTTAAGATATAAGAACTAAATTATTTTTTGTGTGATTTTGCGTTTTGTTTAATTTTTTTAGCATCATTGTGCTACTTATTTTACGCTTGCGTTCACACTTACGTTTTAATTGCTTTTTAAGCTTTTCAGGGTTAATATTATAATGGTTTGAGGGAACACCCTCTATAAAGCTTACCACCTCCCACACAAAACGACTTTGTTTTATCGCAAATGGGGGGGGGTGATAATCAATTGGTTATAAACAAATGCCTGCTTTGCAAGCAAAGTAATATATAAAAGTAAAGATGTAAAAATTGCAAAATAGGTAAAACATACACCAAAGGAAAGATTTGGAAGTCTTATTGGAATAAATAAACAAGTAGCTAACAGACTCATTGTGCTTTTCATTTTATGTTTTACGATGCAAATATACACAAAATTTACATAAAAATACTTTTTTATATAAGATTATTTGCTTTATCCGAAACGACTTCTTCTGCTTTGTATTGCAAAGCCCTTAATCGACCTCATTTATCTTTAAAAATTATTGTCATTCTGAGCGGAACGAATTGAAGAGAAAAATATTTAGCGAATTTGTAATCTATATCGGACAATATTAATTATTTTCAGTAAAAAAACCAAGGGAATCGTAAGCATGCATACCTTATGCAAGCTTTTTATTTCGTACTTTTGCAAAAAATATTTTTTACTTGGAAACAAAGAAGAAGCTATATATCGAGACTTACGGTTGTCAGATGAATTTTGCTGACAGCGAGATTGTTGCATCTGTTTTATCGGAAGACTATACTATTTGCACAGACCCTAAAGAGGCTGATCTTATCATCGTTAATACGTGTTCTATACGCGAAAATGCCGAACAAAGGGTGTTGAAGCGATTAACGGAACTGAATGCGGTTTACCGAAAAAATCACAGGGTGAAAATAGGACTTATCGGTTGCATGGCAGAACGTTTTCACAAACAATTAATAATGGAAGGAAGGGTTGATTTCGTGGCGGGTCCCGATGCCTATCGTTCCCTCCCTGCTTTGTTGAATTATAGCAACGAGCAAACTGCCAATATTTTGCTTTCTACGGTAGAGACCTACGACGATATCAATCCCATACGCTACGACAGCAACGGTATTTCGGCTTTTATTTCCATTATGCGGGGATGCAATAATTTTTGTTCCTATTGTGTCGTCCCTTATACTCGTGGACGAGAACGCAGTCGCGACCCCAAAAGCATATTGGCAGAAGTGGAAAAGCTTTGTGAAAAAGGCTTTAAAGAGATTACGCTCTTAGGTCAGAATGTAAATTCGTATCTTTGGGAGTCGTATTACGGCTTCCCGCAGTTGATGAACGATATTGCGCAAATGGATGCAAGTCTTCGCTTACGTTTTGCTACCTCTCATCCCAAAGACCTTTCCGACGATTTGCTGATTGTTATGGCTGCTAATCCGAATATATGCAAGTCGATACATTTACCGGCACAGTCGGGGAGCAATGCGATTTTAAAAAAAATGAATCGTAAATATACGCGAGAATGGTATTTGGATAGAGTAGAAGCCATCCGAAAGTATATGCCCGATGCGGGTATTTCAACCGATTTGATAGCCGGTTTTTGCGGCGAAACAGAGCAAGACCACCTAGATACCCTCTCATTGATGGAAAAGGTTGGCTATGATTATGCGTTTATGTTTAAATATTCTGAGCGAAGCGGAACCCATGCTGCCAAGCATTTCAATGATGATGTTCCCGAGGAGGTGAAAACAAAGCGATTGGAAGAAATTATTTCCTTACAGCAAGCGTCATCGCATACTAGCAATTTGTCGGATATAGGCAAAACCTTTGAAGTGTTAATAGAAGGGACTTCAAAACGTTCCGAAGAATTTTATGTGGGAAGAAACAGTCAGAATAAAGTAATTGTATTTCCCAAAACAATCCATCCCAAAGGCAGTTATGTACAGGTAAAAGTTGAAAGCTGTACGACGGCAACGCTTTTAGGTAATGTAGCAGAAGCCTTATAAGATACCTTCATCGGCAAAGCTGTAATAGGCATTGCCACTAACGATGATATGATCTACCAAATCGACTCTTAATACATTGGCAACGGCTTGTATATCTTTTGTTAAACGAATGTCCGTATCGCTGGGTTTTACATTTCCAGAAGGGTGATTATGCGAAATAATAAATCCGCCGGCATTGTTGATTAATAGATGATGAAATATTTTCTTAGGGTCTGCCACCGTGCTTGTAAGTCCACCTACGCCGATAAGTGTTTTGCCAATGATTTGTTTGTTGTTTTTCAATAAGATAATCCAGAATTCTTCGTGCGGCAAATCGGCTATACTCGAAAATATATAATCAAAAGCTGCTTTGCTGCAGGTGATTTTCTTTTGGTGGAGGGCTTCGCTTTCTCTTCTGCGACGTCCCAGTTCCAAAGCGGCGACTATGGTAACTGCTTTGGCTTCGCCAACACCGTGATATTGCATAAGTTCTGATATCTCCTTGCGCGATAACTCTATTAAATTATTCTTACAATCTGATAAAATACGTTTCGCCAAATCAACGGCGCTTTCTTCCCGATTGCCGGAAGATAATAAAATGGCAATTAACTCTGCTTCTGATAATGCCAACCTTCCTTTGGCAATCATTTTTTCACGTGGACGGTCATTTTCCGCCCAATGGGGTATGCTTGTTTTCATTGTTTATTTGTTATTTTATATTATTTCTTGCTGCTTTAAATCAATGTATTTTTATAATCTTTTTCTCATATGTTTTGATATTTCATATGTTTTCTTTTTGCAAAAGTAAAAAATTAAAGCATACGAAAAACTCCTTTCACTCTAAAAAAATAAAGGGAGGTTATAATAAGGAAATTATTTCATAAGACGAGTATAAAATCGAAGTTATAATCGTATGATAAAAACGCGAAAAGATATATAAAAAGAAAATATTTGATATTGTGTTTGTATAAAATATCTTACTAATTATCGTTATAATATTCAATCTTTCTTTGCAATATATAGTTTTCTTTTCCATCTTCTTCAATGCTTTTTTCTATCCAATTGTTATGAGAATCATATTTATACCTTATTTTCGATATTATTACTTTTGAATCTGAATAATCATAATATTCAATTGGATTTTTCAACGAATCTAAAAGAATTTCATAATCTACATATGGACTTCTTTTCGCAATAATTTTTTCAAATCCATTTTTATATCTATGTTTAGTCGTGAATATAAGTAATAATTTGGTTCTTCTAATATAATTTATTTCAAGTTCTTTTGTAATTTGATTATTTTTATATCTATATTTATTTACAATACAGTAATCTTGTTTTTTTGTTATTTCATCTAACTTATATAATTTTTTCTTAACTAATAATCCGTTTTTATTGAAAGAGAATTCTGTAACTTTATTATTATTTTCAAAGTTATTATTATCATATGTTTCGATTTTAATAACTTTATTTGATTTATTGTACGTATAAATAGTCCAAGTTGTATCTTGATATTTATTTTTTGTTGTGATTTTTGTTAGAATATTATTTTGGAATTTGTAAAAATATTGGGTAATAACGGTATCGGACGGAATGCCATTTTCATAATGATATTCAATATATTTAATTATACTATCATCTGAATTATATTCATACTGTTTTTCTAAAAAAACAGTATCGGATGCGTAAATTCCTTTTTCCGATAAAATCTTGCCTTTAGTATTATATTGATAAATATGTTTAGAAGAATAATAAAAACCACTGGTATCAATACCCATATAATCAATAGATATTGGAATGTTTATGTTTTCATAAATTGAATCGGAATATTCTTCAAATTTTAGAATATAATACCTAATTTCTTCCAATAAGCCTTTTCTATTAAATTTTTGATAGATTATAGCTCGAATTCCCCCAATATCCACATTTTCAATCACAATATGGACATTGCCATTTAAGTTTTTTTCCTGTATTGTCAGAAGAGGTTTGAAGGGACCCCATGATATACAAATGAAGGAAATTATAATTAAAAAAAATATTAATACTTTATTCATCCTAAATACTTAAATTTCTGTAATAATTCACTATTGTTCGATAAATTTAACAGTTTCTTTGCTTTGCTCAGAGTCTGAAACAATATTGGAATTTATATAGAATAATATTGTTTCAAAATTATTAGTAATTCTCAAAAATCAACAAAAATTCTATTTTTTATTCTAACTTCAATTGATTTACATCTTCCAGACTTTGTAATTTTCCCATATCCATCCAGTAGCCTTCTTGGTGTTTATATCCTGTGATTTTTTTTGTAGCTGCCATTTCCATATAAAGGTTGGTAATAGAAAACACTTCTTTATCGGGCATGAAGGCGAAAATTTCGGGGGAAATAACATGAATCCCGCTAAAAGCAAATGGTGTGCAATTAGTTTCTTCTCCAAAAAGCAAGGTTTTTTCTTCGGTTTTGGCGTTGTATCTGCCACATAAGCGCATAGTGTGGTCAAACAAAAGATAGCGTTGTGTTTCACGTTTTTTTACGGCAAGTGTTGCCAGGCAATGGTTTTCACGATGAGCCGCAAGCATTTTTTTAATGTCTAAATCTGTAATTATATCAACGTTATACACTATAAAGGGATTACTGTCCTTCAAAAACCAAGCTGCTTGTTTAATACCTCCGCCGGTATCGAGCAGCAAGGCTGTTTCATCCGAAAAAGAAATCTGCGCATCAAAAGGATGTTGTGCTACAAATTCCCGTACCTGAGGAGCAAAATGGTGAATATTAATAATTATTTCATTCACACCTGCTTTGATGAGGGTTCGGATGTTTCGTTCGAGCAAGGTCATGCCTTTTACTTCCACCAAGGCTTTGGGTTTGTCTTGGGTGAGATGTTGTAAACGGGAGCCTAAACCGGCTGCCAGTATCATTGCTTTCATATCGTTTGTTCTTTTGTTTTTAATTTTTTAATATAATTTTTTGTGATAAACAGGCGATTAAATGTATCCGACTTCATGTTTTTCGTAAAGCGAACGACGGCAAAGGTAATGATGCATGCCATGATAAAACGGAAAATAATGATACCGGAATAGTGTCCGCCTATGCCAATCATTAACAAGGTATCTTCGAAAATACTGTGAAAAAGTCCCATCAGCAAGAGGGAATAAAAAATATCTTTGGGCTTGATTTGCTTCCGGTTACTTTCATCAATGACCAAACCACCTCCGTAAGCAATGCCTAAGGTTAAACCGATAAGGGTTATGGATAAAACATCATCGCTGATGCCCAGCCCTTTCAGTAATGGTCGCATGGCTTTGTTTATCAGCTCCATGAATCCAATGATTTCGAGTATGTGTATCAACGTTATTAATGCACCTATAACGGCAATAATAATGGCATAGTTTTTCACTTCATTGATAGCCCAAGCAGCCCAGCCGGGATGCTGTAAAACAAGTGCTTTTGATAGGATTACAGGTTCTTGTAAAACATTTAAAGAACTATAAATAAACGATAAAACGATTCCGAAGAGCAAAGCAGACAGAAAGCGAAACAAAAACATAAAAATGAATTTCACCCCTGCTTTTTGGGCAATTTTTAATTCGATGGGGAAGGTATGGGCTACCAACATCATGGTAAGTAATACCGTCAACTGGGCTACCGTCAGTGGCTCGGATAAGGAGGGATAGATTGCAAATAAAGATAAAATACCTCCATATATATTTACCACCATAGAAGTAATCCATACCAAGGAGGTTTCGGCAGGCAATCCACATACTTTCATCAAGGGATTCAATACATTGCTAATATAGGGCAAGACATTAAACTCTTGAATGATTCGTATTAAAATAGAAATGGGTATCATTAATTTAAATAATATCCAAGAGGTTTTGAGCGTGCGTTTAGAAACATAGTAGAAAAAATCCCTGATGTGTGTTGCCTGCATACAAATGAAAATGTTATATTACATTGCCTTATATTCACCCTTTCGAACTGCAAAAGTATATTATTTTTCCATTTATTTTAATACATAATCTAATCTTAATAGGGCAACAGTGATTTTTTTCAAATAACGAGCGAAGCAGCAATACAATCGGCAAACAAACTTCCGCTTTCCGTTAGGATTAACTTTTCCTTTGTCAAGGTATAATTTTTTGGATGTATGTTGGCTAAGTGATGGTAGAGATGAGAGAGGCAGGTTTCACCGAAACGAGATTGTACGTATGCTAAATCACAACCCCACATTGTCCGCAAAGAGGTCATCAGGTATTCGTTGTATTTCATTTCCGTGCTGAGGTATTCTTTTTCAAAGACTGTATTTTCAGCTTCAGCAAGGTAGCGCTGAGAGTCGGGGGTTTGTGAATAAAAGCGGAGGTAGGTATGTACATCGGCAACATTCCATTGGCGGGAGTTCCCGTCGAAAGAATGAGCTCCGGGACCTAAGCCCAAATAAGGGATTGCTTTCCAGTAAGAGGTATTGTGTTTGGATGTGTAATTAGCTTTGCAAAAATTAGAGGTTTCATAATGAATGAAATGGTGTTTACGGGCAAAAGCCGTCAGGTAGTTGTATTGCATAATGCTTTCTTCTTCGGAGAGGTCTTTATAATGCCCTGCTTGTATTGCTTTGTACAATGTAGTGGTGGGTTCAAGGCTCAACTGGTAGCAAGATAGGTGAGGGATATCTTTTACACGGGAAAGATTGTATTCCCATTTTTCGAGTGTCAATCCCGGGAACGCATACATAAGGTCGATGGAAAGATTGGTAAAACTGCATGCTTGTGCCCAAGCAATGCATGCTTCGGCTTGTGTTGCCGTATGTATACGTCCGAGTAAACGTAAATCATCGGCATGAAACGATTGTATGCCTATGCTCAATCGATTCACCGAAGTATCTTTTAACAATAGTAAATAGTCTTTTGTCAGGTTGTTAGGATTGGCTTCGAGGGTAATTTCCGGATTTGTATCAAGTGTAAAAAACGCACGAATATGATTTATGATTTTTTCTATTTCATCGGGTGATAGCAATGAAGGGGTCCCTCCCCCGAAATACACACTTTGTATTTTGTCTTGCGGAAGATAAGTTGTCCGTAAGCTTATTTCTTTTTCCAAAGCGGCTAAAAACGTATCTTTCAATGACACATCGGTAAGGGAAAAGAAATTGCAATACTCACATTTCTTTACACAAAACGGTATATGGATATAAATGCCCGACATGCTCTGCCTTATTCTTTTTTTATTCTTTTGCAAAAGTACACTAATTCTCATCATCAGATTTCTCGCTTCACTCGAAATGATAATGATTTTTATCAACCTACATTCTCGTCCTTCCGGTGGGAAGGAGGAATCTTTATGTATATTTCATACGCTTGTTTTAAGAAGACTTACTTTATATAGCGGGAAATGGCAGGCGTCTTAGTGGCAAAACTATGCTTTGATGATACTATTTTATACATTTAGTAAAATAAAATACTAAACTATATAAATAAATTTACTTCAGTAAGAAAATAAATTTACTTCAGTAAGAAAATAAAATTACTTCAGTAAGAAAATAAAATTACATCAGTATGAAAATAAAATTACTAAGCTATGAAAAATATAATTAAAAAGCAGGTTTTTCTATGCTATAGGTATCGTTTACTTCTTCCGTAAGCAAGAAAGAGGCAAAGAAAGCCTATGTTTTATTTTTTTAAAGATATTCTATGGTTTTTGAAATCTATAGATATTTTATGTACTTTTGCATTATCAATAGGGTAAATAATATATAAAATATTGGTAAATAAGATATAAAAATATTATGAGGCTGAAAAGCAAAAAGGAAATTGTCTGTAATCTTGATAATAATACCTATAAATTATTCAGTACATCTGCTTTATGGTACGAAGAATTATTGCAGGATATTAATAATGCCTTATCTTTTATTTTTATAGAAACATACCGAATGATGGACGACAGCATAGGGGAAAAAATATGTGCTGCCTTGGTAGAAAAATCAAAACAAGGGGTTAAGGTGAAGTTATTAGTGGATTGGTGGGGAACCAAAACTTCCAATAAATATATTAAAGAATTGATTGAAAATGGGGTAGAAGTTCGTTATTTTCAAAAATTTGTGATGAGTATTGCTCTATTTTCGAGGAATCATTTGAGAGATCATCGAAAAATAGTTGTCATAGACAATGAAATAGCCTATATTGGGTCTGCAAATTTCAGTGAATATTCCATGAGTTGGCGAGAGTCTATTTTACGAATACAAGGGAATATGGCTCAAATTCTACGAAAAATCTTCATGGATAATTTTAAAATTTACAACAAAGACATTTTCCATCCATGGGTAGCGAAAGCTTTTAGACGTACCATTTTATACAATAATTTTTATTTTATAAGAGAGGTCCCTTCTGTATTCAGTCAGCGGATTAAAAAAAATTATGTTCGTTTGATTCAGCGGGCAAAAAGCAGTATCATCATTGAGACTCCCTATTTTATTCCGGGGTACAGAATTTATAAAGAATTGATTAATGCTGCTAAACGCGGTGTAAAGACTAGTATTATTCTTCCCCAAAAATCGGATTTAAAATGGATAGACTATGCCCGCGATGCCATATTGGATAAATTATTTAAAAAAGGGGTATATATCTATTTCTATACCAAAAGCAATTTACATTCAAAGCTTTTACTGATAGATAATAAAATTTTTTCCATAGGGTCGGCAAATTTTGATCATCGCAGTTTTAAGTATATGTTTGAAATTGTAATGATAAGCGATAATGAAGCGGTAAGAAGTTTAATTCAGCAACACATGGATATGACTTTATTGGACGCTCATGCATTCGATTTTCAACAATGGAAACAACGACCTTTTTTTAAGAGATTTATAGCAATTTTAACGATGCCGTTTCGGCATCTACTGTAACTACCGGAGAAACAATTATTATGAAAGCAACATATAAAGCGTTTTTATTTCTGACGTTAGGAGTAGCAGGAATTTGGTTCTGTTTTGTTTTTTCTTCTCATAATTTTCAAAAAACAGTTCCGAAAGAGGCGTATGCTTATTTGCAACAGAAATTCTTAGAGAAAGAGAAAACTTTACATGCTTATTTGGATTCGATATGTGAAAAGAAAATTACCAATGTCTCTGAGTTATTGGATTTTTGTTCAGCTAATACCATCAATGAAAAGGAATTTGCTTTTTATATGTATCATGACTCCGCTTTAAAGGCTTGGTCATCGAATATTATAAATATACCGGAAGTCTTAACACAAGAAACAGAGAATGATAGAATCATGATTCTTGAACATAATTTTGTGTATGTTGTAAGCAAAAACATTGATTCATTAGCCTATGTAGGTATTTATATCCTGAAGAAAAGAGGAACTCCGGATTATGATTTCTTTACTTCTGATTTCTTTTATGATAATGACGTTTCACAACCTATTGATATCAGCATAGAAGAAGGGCAATACAGTATCTATAATAGAGAAGGTACTATTGTTTTTTCGGTAATCTTTCCCGACGAAATTAAAATAGCGGATCTTATTGCAGCGATTGAGTTGATAGCTTGGATTGTGTCCTTTTCTTTTTTATATTTCGGCATTTACTGGTTGTTATTGTTGTTGCCGTTTTTTAACCGCGATAAAAATAGAATATGGATGTTGCTCGCAGTTGTAATTATTTTGATTACAAATATTTTTTCTATATTTAAAATTCCGGATTCGTTGTATTCCTCTAATATATTTAGCTCTTACTATTATGCTTCGTATTTTCGTTCATTAGGGGAATTGTTTATTAAGTCGTTTTCTCTCATTTTTTTAGTTTTATTAATTAAAAACTGTTTTTCCATAGATATTTATAAATTTAAACATAAAATATCAAAAAAATTAGTTGGATATTTTTTAATAATGTCGGCTTTTGTTTTTTATATATCTGTTTTTATTTTTCAATACAGTATAGCCCATGATTCCATTATTACGATATCTCCACTTTTGTTGTATAATTATAATCTATTAAGTATCATTGTTCTTTTTTCTATATGTTCTTTGTTTTGGGCTTTGCTGATAGGTTTTGAAAAGTTATTGGAAGAAAGCGTGCTTGGTTTTGAAGCGACCAAGTCCTATTTGCGAGCACTATTTATTTGCGTAAGCTTCACCATAGGCATAGTTACGGTTGTATATGTTTATTTTTTTGCTTTTGAGTATGTTTACTTCATTTATCTGTTGGCTTTTTTATTGTTTGTTTTGCTTGTCAATTTGCGTTTTTTCTATCCGAAGACAATCAGTATTTTTGTAATGCGGGTTTTAGCCTGTGGCATATTCGGTTTTTTAGTTTTCTTTATCACAGAGAATACCAATAGTAAGAAAAATCAGAAGTATAAGGAAGACTTTGCTGAAATTATGCTAATGAACGAGAATCCATTAATGATCTACGATTTGAGCAATACCGGACAAGCTATTCAAAGCGATAAACAGATTAATAATTTTTTAGCAAATCCCGTTTTCGTAAAAGATAGCATTATAGAATATATTAATACACAGTATCTCGAAAAATACACAGGCACGTATATGAAAAATATCAGTGTTAGTTTCTTTTCGTCTCCCAACGATACTATGCAAATAAACAATCAAACAGAAAAATTTCAAAAGGCAACTTATTTTTCCGATGATGCGTATGTGGGATATTTACATGTAAACAGAGGGAGAGCATATTATATGATAAAAAATAAAGTTATTTTTTCATCGAATGATAAGCTAGACTCAGCTTTAATATTCATTGAACTAGAGGCTTCTTTTAAATTTCAAAAGCCTTTATTAAACACAAAACCTCATCGTATAGAAAAAGAAATTGCTCAGTTTACCTATGCTGAATACGAAAATGATGTTTTAAAAACATATTATGAAACAGCAACCCCCTATAAACTTTCATTAAAAGCCTATCGCTTAGATACAATTTTTAATGGGTTACAATTTATTTCAGATGGATATGAGCATACAGTGTATATAAGTTCTCCTAGTAAGATACTACTTGTTTCTGAAGTTGACGCACCTATTACAAAGCAATTATCTTCCGTGTCGTTTATATTTTTAATATTAGTTTTTTATTCGATTATTCCGTTAATCATTGATGCGTTTTTTGGAAAAAAGCTGTCTCATGTTTCTTTTAGAGTTCAAATTCAACGGATGGTAGTATTCTTGTTGTTAGGCTCTTCTTTGATTGGCGGTTATTTATTTGTGCAGTATACTTTATCAGCAAACAAAAGAGAGCGTATCAACAATGCAATGTATCGGATGGATTTCTTTACTAATTTTATCCTTTCTTTTCAAAATGATACTAGCTTGAGACCGCATAATAATCAAGAAGTATTGCCCTCCGGTTTATCACAAATGGCAGCCGATAATATTCCCAATGTAATTATTTATAACCTTGAAGGAGAGCAAATAACTTTAAAAGATGATAAATCTTTTTTTAACAAGAATGAAAAAATGCGTATAAATCCGTATGTGATTAAAACTATTTGGTATGAGAGTAAAACAAATTATATAGAAGAAAAAGTTTTATGGGGAAACAAATATGCCGTTTTATATAAACCGATTCGAAATCAAAAGGGAGAAATTACGGCGTATTTATCGTACTCTTCTTTGGCTAAGGATGTTCGCGTAAATCATCAATTAACCGGATTTTTTTCAACATTTTTAAGTCTTTACGGTTTGTTTATGTTGTTGGCGGTGATGATAGGAGCCTTCTTAACCCGTTATATGTCTTCATCTTTAGCTAAAATTTCAACTCATTTGGCGAAAATTAAATTACAATCGATTAATCAAAAGATAGAATGGAAATATGAAGATGAAATCGGTCAATTAATACAACAATATAATCGTTTGATTGATGAGCTCGAAATGAGTGTTGAATTATTAAGTCGTACAGAAAGAGAAACAGCGTGGAAAAACATGGCCCAACAAATAGCGCATGAAATTAAAAATCCTTTAACCCCCATGAAACTTCGTACGCAACAAATACAAAGAGAAATCATGGATGGAAATGTAGATACTGAAAAATTGAATCAATATATTAATATGTTATTAACACAAATAGATATTTTGAATGACATCACAACCTCCTTATCTACCCTTGAAAACATACATCATGTTGACGGTGAAAGAGAAAATCTCGTTGATATTATTGATAGTTTATTGCTGTTGCATGCCAATCAAAAACAATACGAAATACAATTTACAAATCTAACAAATATGGATGAAGTATATGTTTTTATTGATAAAACACAGTTGATAAGAGCATTTAATAATTTAATTCGGAATGCTATACAAGCCAAAAAAGAAAATGAAAAACAAAAAATAATTATTGAGTTATGTGATTATGGCGAACAAATGTTGCAAATTAAAGTGCAAGATTTTGGGATTGGGATGGACGAAAGCACCTTGAAACATGCTTTTACCGCACATTTTTCTACAAAAACCTCCGGTATGGGATTGGGATTATTGATGGTAAAAAATATTATTAACGATTGGAATGGGACGATACAAATAGAATCTGTTCTCAACGAAGGCACTACTTTTATTATTCTTCTGCCGAAATTTTCTAAAAAAATCAATAAAATGAAATAGAATTCAGCTTATTGAAGGTATTATTCGGTTTCATACGCATGGAAATCCTCTATTTTTTTCCACAAATGTAAACGGTCGATGCCTCCTACATTATGACCATGGGAAGGATAAATGAAATAATCTACTTGTTTTTGTGCTTTAATGCTTTTATCAATAAATTGTAAGGAGTTTTGCCATACGACCGTTGGATCCAATGCTCCTTGAAAAATCAATAATTTACCTTCCATCGTGTCGATGTAATTGAACAAGGATGCTTTTTCATAGCCTTCGGCATTGTCTTGAGGGGTATCCATATAACGTTCGCCATACATTACTTCGTAGTACTTCCAGTCAATTACCGGTCCACCGCAGCTGACGCGATTGAAAACGCCGGGATGTTTTAAGAACATGCTGATAGTCATAAATCCTCCATAGCTCCATCCGTCAACGGAAAGGCGTTGGGTGTCGACATAGGATAAGGTTTTTAAATACGCTACGCCACACATTTGGTCTTCCACTTCTAAATCGCCTAAATGACGATGAATGCAGCTTTCAAATTCAAATCCGCGGTAGTTAGTGCCTCTGTTATCCAGTGTAAAAACAACATAGCCTTTTTGAGCCATATAATGCAAAAACCATCCTCCCGACAACCAAGAATTGGTAACCATTTGAGAATGCGGTCCGCCATACACATAGATAAAAACAGGATACGTTTTTGTAGAGTCGAAATTTATAGGAAGTATCATCCGACAGTATAAATCGTCGTCGTTTTTGTTTTTAATGGTGAAAATACGTGTTTCGGGCAAGGCATACTCCTGTAAATGGTTTCTGTTTTTTAATAATACCAGGATGTCTTTGCTTTTTAAATTTCTGATTTTTATCTCATTACTTATATTAATGCTGTTATAAGTATCGATAAACAATGTGCCCTCATCATTGGCTTTTACTTGATGCGTTCCTGCTTCGGAAGTAATGGCATATAATTTATTGCTTTTTATATCCAAGGCATAGAAGTGATTGCCTACCATTTCATCTTTATTGGAATAAAAGAAAAGGCGGTTCCCTTCTTGGTTAAAACCGGCAAAATCTTTCACTTCCCATTTTCCGGAAGTAAGTTGTTTAATTAATTTCCCGGAGATATCATATAAATATAAGTGATTCCATCCGTCGCGGCGGCTAAGCCACACAAATTGTTGGGAATTGCGCGGCAAAAAATACAAAGGATGGCTTGGCTCGACATAGCGTTCGTTTTTTTCCTCGAACAATGTTTTGATGAAATCTCCGGTTTCAGCATTGTATTGATTTAGCTTTACATGATTTTGATCCCGATTTAAAACAGCAATGAAGATATATTTTTCATCCGGGCTCCAGCTGACGCAACATAGGTATTGGTCCTTAGGTTCTCCGGTTTTCATGTATACAATATTATTAGTTTGTATATTATAAACACCTAACGTAACCTCATGACTTGTTTCGCCGGCCATAGGATATTTTTCATTTTCAAGGCTTGCTATGCGCGTTGAGATATTTACCAAGGGATAATCAGCTACCATACTTTCGTCCATACGGTAGAAAGCCAGGTAATTCCCCTTGGGTGACCAAAATGCCCCTTGATCTATGCCAAATTCATTGCGATGAACTATATGTCCGAAGCGTACATCTATCGGACTTTCCTTGTTTACCTGTGCCGGTTTTTGATTTTCTTTAACGATAAATAAATTGTTATCCACCGTATAAGCTATTTGTTGATGTTCGAAATCTATTTGAATATTTTCGGCTGCACTATCAATAGCGATTTGTTTGTCAATCCTTTTTGTAGCAATGGTGTAATAAACCAATTTGTTTTGAGCTTGAAAATAAAAACCTTTATCCCCATTCCAATTTTGGATAAGTGGAAAACTTTTCAATCCGGTTAATCCTATGGATTTCAAAGCATTGTTTACCTCCCAGAAACTGATAAACGTACTATCTTCGGTTTGATTTATATTTCTTCTTTTCAAGGTATTATCTTTTACATACACCCAATCGTAGGTGTTGGGAATCCATTGCAATTGACTGAGATTATCAGCATATAATTTACGTGATTTGAATAAGTCCTCTAAATTGAAAATAGTTGATTGGGAATATAAACAAGAGCACCCTAACACCAACCATAGTACGATTGAAATCTTTTTCATACGGCGGATTTTCATTAATTAATATATGTTATGTCTATTCTCTTCTGATGAAAAATAGATTGCAAAGGTACAATTTTTCTTTCTATGTCTTTTACTTTTTGACAGGGACTTTTTCATAATTCTGTTATAAAACCGAATAATATTTTGTTTATATTTGCATTATTATATCTAAAAATATAAGTTTATTGAAAATGAATACAGAGAATATCTACGAACAAACGTTCACGATTTATTCAAATTTTGTGGATGATAATCGTTATTTGACAATGCCTAACTTAATGTATTTCATGCAGGAAGTTGCATGGGCACATTCCAATAATAACAACATAGGATGGCATTTTTTGCAAACCAAAAACATGTTTTGGGCATTGGTGAAACTGTATATTCATATAGAAAGGATGCCTCAATGGAACGAAATCATACGCATCCGAACATGGGGACGTCCTTCGGAATGGGTAGTTTATCCCCGTGAATTTGAAGTTTTTGATAAAGAGGATAAGCGCATCATTGCGGCTACTTCTGCTTGGGTTATTTTGGATAAAGAACATTTCAAACCACAAATAATACAATTGGCAAACGAAAAAGGGATACTTTTTGATAAATGTGTTATTGACGGAAAAATACAAAAGATTACAAAACAAGACTTTAAAGAACAATCTGAGTACTTTCCGGTATTACATTCCGATATAGACATGAATAAACATGTAAACAATACCCGCTATATGGCTTGGGTGTTGGATGAATACGACCATGATTTTCATCAACACTATCGTGTAAAAACTTGTAATATTCATTTTATGAAGCAAACCAAGTTTGGGGAGTATTATCGCATTCAACGAAACGAAATTGCTCCCAATACCTTTGTTTCCTCCGTATTTACTCGCAATCAATCAACGGAATTATGCAGAATAGAATTGGAATGGGAGAAAAATAATTGAAGATTAAAAAATTAAACTAATTTAAAAAAAATATTTTTGAATAAAAAATGTGTACTTTTGCATACTAGTATGACAAAATAAATGTTAGGATGATTAATTTAGATATAGAACCTGTTTTAGAAAATAATACCGGAAATTCTACTTCTGAAAACGGAAAAGCTACCGAAGCGGAAGAGAATCTTTTGCAAGAAAATCATGAGCAAACCCATCAGCAATCGGAGGAGAATATGAATGCCGATATTAATGGTGAAGAAATAGAAGAGAAAGAAGCAGAGGTTGCGTCAAAAGATAAGGAAGAAGAATCTTCGGAAGTAAAAATCGAGACGTCTGAGATAAAGGAGCAACCGGTTATTGAGGTAAACAATGCCGATATTTACCAAAAAAATATTTTAATTTTATCAAATATATCGTTTACCGTGAAACAAGGCGAATTGGTATATGTTGTGGGTAAGACGGGCAGCGGTAAAAGTAACTTATTAAAGCTTCTTTACGGAGAAGTACCGGTAAAAAACGGAGAAGTTAACGTAGCAGGTTATTCGATGTATAAAATTAAATCAAAAAACATTCAACGTTTACGAAGAAAACTTGGAATTGTTTTCCAAGATTTTCAATTGTTATATGACCGCAGTGTATATGAAAATTTAAAATTTGTAACCAAAGTAACCGGATGGAAAGATCGAGTAAAACGCGATGAACGAATTGAAGAAGTGTTAAACATGGTTGGATTAAAAACCAAAGGACACAAGATGCCGCATCAATTATCAGGGGGAGAGCAACAACGCATTTGCATTGCGAGAGCTTTGGTGAATAATCCTGAAATCATATTTGCGGATGAACCAACGGGTAATTTGGATCCGGAAACTTCGTTTGACATATTCAAACTCTTTCATGAAATAAGTAAAAAAGGCACATCCGTTATGATAGCAACACATAATTATACGATAATCAATCAACTTCCTTCGCGTGTATTGTATATTAATCAAGGTAAAGTTACAGAATAGAGATGCTATCGATATTAATACCTATTTACAACTATAATGCGGTTGCTTTAGTCCGCAGTTTACATGCTCAAGCGCTTAAGTTAGCAATTAATTTTGAAATACTTTTATTGGATGATGCTTCCGATAACACACAGTCAAGGGAAGAAAATGCTGTATTGAAAGAATTATCCCATACGATGCTGTATGAATTACCTACCAAGGCAGGAAGATCCATTGCAAGAAATTTTCTGGCAGGGCATGCCCAATACGATTACTTATTGTTTTTAGATTGTGATTCCGAACCTTTAGATGAAGAGTTCATTAAAAGGTATATACCCTATTGTAATGGTGATTCGGTGGTTGTTTGCGGAGGTACTGCCTATAAACAAATGTTACCCCCATGCAACAGCTATTTGAGATGGGTGTATGGTACACGTGCCGAAACAACATCAGCACAAGAAAGAAATAAACGTCCAAATTCAAGATTTTCAACATTTAATTTTTTAATAGCCAAGAAATTATTTTGGTCTATACGATTTAACGAATTACTTAAAAATTACGGACACGAAGACACCTTGTTTGGATTGGAATTGAGAAAACGAAATTGTGTTATACAACATATTGACAATCCGCTTTATCATACAGGAATTGACACCAACGATGTGTATCTTGAAAAAACAAAACAAGGGGTAAAAAATTTAAAAATACTATTGGAAAATTATCCGGATCACGATTTGTTAGTTAACGATATACGCTTACTGAGAGTGTATACTAAAATTGAAAAATTGAATTTAACGCCGGTGTTCTATGTTGTTTATCTTGGATTTAAAAAAATAATTTTATTAAATTTAAATAGCAGATATCCAAGTCTTTTCCTTTTTAATTTGTATAAATTGAATTATTTGTGTTATCTAAAATACAATGATTCCGATGATTTATAATTCAGGTGTAAACATTTTATCTATAAAAGCGTTTTAAATTTATGATTAATAGTGATGCTCTTTTGAAAATTCCATATGGAATGTATGTTGTTTGTTCAGGAGATAAAACATATGGTAATGGGTTTATTGCAAATGTCATTTTTCAGGTTACAGCCGAACCGGTTCAATTTGGAATGTGTTGTAATAAAAACAATCATACAGCAAATATCATTCTTGAAAAAGGGGTATTTTCTATTTCTGCTTTATCAGAAGCTACTCCTGTAGAAATAATTCGGCAGTTCGGATTTAAAAGCGGCAAAGATAATATAAATAAATTGGAAGGTAGAAATATCAAGTATGGGTTTAATAATATGCCTGTTTTAATGGAATATATTGTAACCTATTTAGAATGCAGGCTTGTGCAAAGTGTAGATGCCGGTTCGCATTATGTTTTTATTGGCGAAGTAGTGCAATGTGAGATGGTAGATCAGGAAGCTGAAATTATGACTTATACCTATTATAGAAATGTGATGAAGGGCAAATCACCAAAAAATGCCCCTACTTATATAGATAAATCAATTATTAATTTAAAAACAAAAAACATGTCAACATTAAAAAAATACGAGTGTGATGTATGCGGATACGTATATGATCCTGCAATTGGAGATGAAGAAGCCGGCATTAAACCGGGAACTGCCTTTGAAGATTTACCCAATGATTGGATTTGCCCTCTCTGTGGTGTAGGCAAAGACCAATTTACGGTAATAGATTAAAAATACATATTTTTTTCTATAATCATCCTACTAAAAACGTAGGATGATTTTTTTTTTTGAAAAATTAATCTTAAGACAACATCATTATTTATTATTTTATTAATGATTATCAATATTTTTAGTAATTGTGTTTTTGATTTAATTTTTTTTAATAAAAATCAAGATTATGTTTATATTTTGTTATTTTTGCGTTTTTAAAATAATAAAATTATAAATGTAAAAAAAAATTAAAATGAAAAAGATTTTTACCCTTTGTTTTTTATGTACGCTTGTTTTTTCTTTAAGTTCACAAACGATTAAAACACTTTATCCTACTGTTGAAAAATCATTAATGTTTTATTCGTATAAATTACATCCTTTAAAAAAAGGATCTGTTGTTGACGATGAAAACAAATATGTATTTCGTGATTGTTTCAGTGAAAATATTTTATATACCATTACTCCAAGCGGGAAAGTAAGTGCTAGTCCGGCAATGAAACTATCGAAAGATTATAAATTAAGAGGCTGTTTTCAAACGGAAGAGGAGATTGCTGCTATTTATTCGAATTATTCCAAAGGAGTGAATAAGTTTTATATAAATATTAACAATAAAAAGAAATTAACATGGCATCCGGAAGAAGTTATGACCATCGTTTCTGAAAATAAAGATGAATCATATGCAAAAGTAGTAATATCTTCCAATAATTCATATTTTTGCATTACCATCTTAGCTTTTGATAAAAAAGATAAATTTAAATACATACTTGTAACGGTTTTTAATGCAAGTGGTCAACAAATTTGGGAAAATACCCTATCTCCGGAGTTTTCCAATAAAACATTCAGTTTAGATGATATAGAAATTACAAATGAAGGTACCGTTTATCTTTGTGTTACCGCTTATTCCGGTGCAAAGAAAAAAACATTTGATGAAAAAGTGTATATTTATGAGGTAAAAGAAACCGATTATCAACAATTTGAAAGTACCCAAGACATAGGCTATATTGCTACTGCAGGATTAAAAATACTAAAAAATGGAAATGTATTTGTAGGAGGGTATTATTCGGAAAAAATGGATGAAACATACAAAGGATCTTTTTCTCTCATATATAATCCGAAGGAACAATCTATTTCAAGTTTTTCACATTTGGACTTTCCCTCTACATTTAGTGATAAAGATGTTGAATCATTAAGTTTTGACCAAATAATTGAATTGTCGAACGGACGTATTGTTACTTTAGGCGAGCAATTAATGACAGTCATTTATTATAATCAGAATGGAGGAAGGACATATAATTATTATGCAAAGAACATAGTGTGCACCGGCTTTTCCGCGAATGGTGAAGTGGAAAATTATAAGATAATCAAAAAAAATCAATTCTTTGGTACGTTTACATATTTTACAGATTTTCGTCGTATGTGCATGTCTTTTTATACCTTTGAAAAAGATGGGACCTTATGTTTGCTTTTCAATGATCATATCGGCAATTATAATTCAACCAAGAAAACAATTACTATGATAAATCCACTTCGAAATAAAGCAAAACTAATGGTTAATCTGGTTAAGATTGATGGTGATGAGTTAAGTTCCCACATTGTTTTTAACGGGAAAACAACGAAAAAAAATCTTCAAGCTTTGCTTTTTGCAGAAGATAATACTTTGATTTTTTCAAGTGTAGGGAAAGCAGTTGCTTTTGATCAAATTACTATTAATTAAATACCGCAATGATTGGTTATTAATATAAAAAACAAAACTATGAGTCTAATTTAAAAGCACTTGAATCTGAAGGAAAAATCATTTCTGATATTAATGGAATTGAACCTTTCGAGTGCAGAAAAACATGACTTTTAAATGCATATTGAATTATAAGTAGAAATCGGATTATTAACTATTTAAATAAAATAAAAAATGAAAAAATTATTGTTATTTTGCATCGCTTTTGTAGTCTTCACAATTAGTGGGAACGCTCAGTTAGAAAGAAATTTAGGCTTACGGTTAGGAGGTAATACGGAGTTGTCTTTTCAATATGGATTTGGAACAGGCGACAGAGTAGATGTAAGTGCCGGAATAGGATTTGACAAACAAAAAGACAGTGCTTTTTCAACTTCTATTAATTTTAATGTTATGTATATGTATGCATATAATTTTTCAGGATCTTGGTTTGTTTATGGGGGGTTCGGAGGAGGCTTAGAATCAGATTTCAAGACTTTTAAAATAAAAAACTTGAATCCGATGGATTATTTTTATTTTAAAATAGGAATTGATGTTGGGCTTGAATATCAGTTTGATGATCCAATTGCAGTTTTTGTCGAATATAGGCCGGAATTAGTAGTAGATTTTAAAGATAAATCTAAATTTCAAGTATTAGGAGTCTCGTTAGGAGCCCGTTATATGTTTTAACGATTAAATAAGTGTTTTACTAAGAATTTAATTCATATCTTTTATTTGTTGCTTTTGTCTTTTATTAGATAATACGCTTATAAATATAAAATAATCAAAATGAAAAAGATTAGTTTTGTTTTGTTCTGTAGTATAGTGGGAATTTCCATTTATGCTCAAGGAATAGTAAATTTAATTCCATCCATTGAGAAAAAATTATTGGCTTATAGAGTCATTTTGTATCCGTTATCTGAAGAAAAAGCACCTCAAGACGAAAATAAATATATTTTTGCTAAATACTTAAATGAAAATTTTATCTATACAATAACCAATAACCAGAAAGTGTCATGTTCTAAAAAATTTAAATTACCCGAAGATTATCGTTATCTTATTTCTTTTGAAACCGAAAATGATATTGTTGGATTGTATTCATGCAAAAAAGACCATAATTACACTTATTACATTAATAATTTCAGTAAAGATCATCCAGAATGGGACCCGCAAGAGTTTTATTCTTACAATACAAATGATAATAGTTATAATTATTGGTGTATTTCTTCCGATAATTTAAAATTTGCTGTTTTCAACATTGTATATGACAAAGATGATAATATTAAAAGTTTCAACACTACTGTCTTTGATCAAGCAGGACAAAAAATATGGCAAAATTCTATAAGTCCTGATTTTTCAAATAAAACAATTAATGTACATACTTTCCTACTATCAAATGAAGGAAATGTTTATCTTTGTATTTCTTCCTATAACGAGAATAAAAAGAAAACATCCAACGAAAAAATACATCTTATTGAGGTCAAAGAAAATGAATCAAATATGTATGAAGGAACAGAACATATTGGTTACATTAAAGCAGCTTCTTTAAAAATTCTTAAAAATGGCAATGTTTTTATTGGAGGATATTATGCTAAAGAAAGAGATGATGAGTGTTTAGGCTCTTTTTCGTTAATGTATGATACAAAAGCTCAAACGATTGAAAATTTTTCACATAAAGATTTTCCTGAAATTATGAGCAAAAAAGATATTGAATCTCTTTCTTTTAACGAAATCGTTGAATTATCGAATGGTAATATTGCTTTATTAGGAGAACAATTTAAAATACAGATCTATTATCAAGAGCGATTGGGGAATTCCTATCAATATTATTTAAATAATATTATATATACATCTATATCAAATGATGGAACAATAGAAGATTATAAACTGATACGGAAAAAGCAAAATTCGGGTACTTACGATTCGAGAATAGGCATAAAGTCTTTATATCTATCTTATTATGCATTTGAAAAAAACGGTTCCCTTTATTTATTATATAATGATAATGCAGCCAATGTTGATATGAATAAAGAATCCGTTAAACCATTTTATCCTAGAAAGGTAAAATCTTCTATCGTTAAATTGGTAAAAATTGATGGGGAAGATATAAGTTCACAAGTACTTATAAATGGAAAAATTGATAAGCAAATTTTACGTTCTTTTCTATTTGTTAATGATAATAATATAATAGTTTCTTCTCTCGGGAAAGAACTTTACTTTAGTAAAATACCTGTTAATTTTTAAATATAATATTTTTATTAAATTTATTTTCATGAGAAAAAGTATAATATTTCTTTGTTTTATAGTATGGAATGTCACTTTTATTTCAGCTCAAGTTTACGTAACAAATTTTACTCCTTTACAATCTGAAGGTGAAATTCCAAGTGATTTTAAAGATTTGATTAACAAGAATACCAATGAAGCTGATTTTAATCTGTTTTTAAAAGAAATGTTTTTAAGAGGAAATATTCTTTATGGAAGTAAATTAAATCAATATATTAATACCATAGCTGATAATTTATTAAAAGAATATCCCGGCTTACGGCAAGACCTGCGTTTCTATATTTTACAATCGCCTGTAGTTAATGCAGCGGCAACCGAAAATGGGATTATATTAATTAATGTAGGCTTGATTGCTCAAGTGTCGAACGAAAGCGAATTGGCATTTATTATTTCTCATGAAATTATACATTATGTTGAACATCATATAATTAAAATGAATAATTATGAAGATGTCTTCAATAAAAATAGAAATGAATATAAAGAATTTTATTTAAAATACCATAATCGTTCACGGGAGAATGAACTTGAAGCAGATAAGTTGGGACTGGAACGCTATTATCAACATTCCCCATACAGCTATAAGGCTTTAAACGGCGTATTTGACGTATTGCAATATGCTGAATTTCCCTTCGATGAAATACCTTTTCAACGGACTTACGTTGAAACAAATTTTTATCAATTTTCTGATAATTATTTTCTTTCAACCGTAACACCTATCCGAATACGAGATGATAACGTAGATACTTTATCCACTCATCCGAATATTCAAAAAAGAAGAGCCGTTATTCAACGACTCATTAGCGGTCTTTCGGATGAAGGAAGAAAATTGTTTGTCCAATCGGAAGAATTATTTAATGAAATTCGAAATTTAGCCCGTTTTCAGTGCATTCATATTTTTCTTATTCAACATCAATACGATGATGCTTTTTATAATACCTATATTTTGGAACAAAAATTCCCGAATAATACGTTTCTATTAATGACAAAAGCTGCTTCGCTTTATGCCTTATATCAATATAAATCACAAGGTCAATTAAGTGATATTGTCGAAAACTATAAAAAAGCTGAAGGAGAAATTCAACAAATTAATTACTTTTTTTCTAAATTAAATAAAAAAGAAATGGCTGTTTTAGCTTTGCGAAATGCTTGGAAAGCCTATAAAAATGATAGGGAGAATATATACCTGTTAAACATTACTAAGGATCTTATGAAAAAAATCAGTATTGATAATAAAATGGATTATATTGATTTTTCAGATTATGCAATGGGTGTATCACTCGATTCAATTCCTGTTGAACGCGAAACTATTGATACCGTTATAACAACCACTAAATATGAACGTATTAAAAAACAATCAAAAGGAGGAAAAGTAAAACCTTCCGATAAATTTCAAACCGTTAATTATATGTTGGTAGATCTTAGAAAAGATGCCGATTTTATGAACGTATGGGAAACGGTAGTTAAAGCTTCCGAAGATGAAGAAATACATGCCATTATTAAAGATAAAAATGCATACAACATCAGCAAATTATTAATTGTCAATCCCTATTATTTTATTTTTTCAAAAAAGAACAATCCCAAAACCTTCTTAAAAAACTATGCTAAAGCAGAAATAAAATCCGAAAAATTATCAAAAACCATTCAAACGTCTATTAATAAACTCCATCTGGAAACGGAATTTTATTCCAACGATGTCATTAAACAATTTACTACGGTTGACTATAATCAATACGCTACAATTCAAGCTTGGATTCAAGATTATATATCCTCCGACAATATAAAAATGATTTATTATCAATCGAATTATACAAGAAATATAACTCAAGCAACCGGATACAATGCTTTGAGTTTAATCGTAGTTGGACAAAGTACTGCTATTTTTGTAAATGGTCATAAATTACTTTCAACAGTGGGCACCATACTTTGCCCGGTTATAGGTCCGGTAACTCTTACAACAATTGCCTTGCCAAGAAAAAAAGTATGGGGGCACATCAAAGTAATTAATTTTGAAACCGGCGAAACATTATATTATGAATCCATGGAAGCCGAAAGTGTGGTAAGCGATGCGTATCTCCATTCATTTATTTATAATGTATATGCAAAAATTAAACAACACCAAAAATAATGAAAAATAAAATAACTTTAGTTTTTTTGGGAATGCTGCTTGCTTTTGCAGGACATACACAAAACACAGGATATATGGGGAAACATTTTATTATCAGCATGGATGCTTCTTTTTCTCCGGCATACTCACGACCAAATTTTTATGGGCATTCTGTTGTAGATAATGCCGATTATTTTGCGTTTAATTGTTTTTTAAATCCTACTATTGAAGCCATTGTTTGGGAAAAAGGTTCGGTGGGTCTAGGATATAATTATTTTTCTTCTTATTACAATGCTGAAATTTATTTAACGGATGATGTTTTTTCCACCTTAGATTATAATTTTCTATATCATCTTAAATCACATGGGTTTACTTTATTTTATAAACAATATGTTGGCGATAATATAGCTCCTTTAGGTCATTATTTTAAATTTTACGTTGATGGTTTATTTTTTAATTATCAATTTACAGATGATGAATTAAGCCAAGAAATTATCGATCTTGGATATGATACTGACTCACGCTTCAGTCGCACACCTCATAATGGAAATCTTTTTGGTGTTAAAGTGGAATACGGTTATGATTTTCTTTTTTGGGATTGTTTGAAAATATCATCGGGCTTATCGGTAGGAACTACCTTTGGTGGATATAAAGAAACATTCTTTTCCGATTTTTCCGATTTTTCCAGTAGTAATCGTACAGAACCGCTCGATTATGCTAAAACACGAATCTTAGGCGCCTATTGGATTGGGATGAAATTGGGTATCGGAATCCTAGCTTTTTAAAAATATAAATATTTAAAAAATAAATGATGAAGAAACGATTAATAATTTTTTCGTGTTTAATACTAATTTTTTTACAAGTAGATGCTCAAATAGGGAAAAGTGTTGGGTTACGTTTAGGAGGAAATAATGAATTTTTCTACCGTATAGGTCAAGGGTATACTACGAGAGAAGAAGGAGCATTAGGTGCTACAATTTATAAACAAAAAGATAGTCTTATCGATTTTTCAATAAACTTAACAGCTTCATTTCAATATATCTTTGAATTAGAAAATGAATGGAATTTATATGCAGGATTCGGTATTGGTACAGGTGTTTGTTTAAACGACATAAAAAATAAATTAGATATTGAGGAGTTATTATATATCAAATTTTTTCCATTGATTGGAGCTGAATATAATTTTGCTGACACATGGACTGTTTTTATGGATTACAAACCTTCTTTCGTTTTAAAGGGACTTTCTAAAAAAAAGTATTTTGAATTATATAGCATTTCATTAGGAATGCAATATATGTTTTAATGTCTCAAATTTAACTTTTTGAATAATTATTATTTATACAATAGTTTTTGAATAAAAACGTTTTATTGTGTAAATTTTCATGATGAAAAAACGTATATTTTACTTGTGTATTAATTTGTTTGTGTTGAATACACTTCAAGCACAAGAAGTTCTTACGGGTTTACGTTTCAATCCGGAAATAAAAAAAATATCTGATAATTTCAGCATTTTGCATCAAAAATCCGTAAGTAATTTCATCTATTATGAATCCATTTTAATTCCTTTTACGGAAGATTTTTCCAACTATAGCTTTTATCCGGACACAGGATTATGGATTGATAATTACGCTTTTGCAAATAACAGTTTTGGTTTACATCCACCCACTCTCGGAATGGTAACGTTAGATGCGGTAGACCAATTTGGAAAAGTGTACCAACATGGGCAAAAAGTAGCTTTTTCTGCCGATACATTAACTTCACGTCCGATTCGTTTAGATTCTATTTTTAGTCCTTTCCCAAAAGGATTGACAGCTGCAGATTCATTGTATTTCAGCTTTTATTATCAACCGGGAGGAGGTATTGGACAGCCTTGGAGCCGTTTGGGCAATGCCCCGGAAGCGGATGATTCACTCCTACTTGAATTTGGCTATTATACCGGAGATACCGTATTAGCATATTATGTGAACGAATTGTTTATTGCCGATAAAGACTATGCCATAGGAGATACAATTTTTAGTTCCTGTGATTCCACTTTGTTCTTAGTGTTAAGCGGAGAAAACAAACAAGGAGATAGCCTATATGTGCCTTGTGATTCCGTATTGGCATTAGAAAGCAAATGGATAAGAGTATGGTCTTCCGAAGGAATGACATTAGAAGCGTTTGTAGATACCTTTGATTTGGATACTGCCAATTTGCTTTTTCAGCAAGTCATGATTCCTATTGTTGATTCCGTATATTTCAACAAAGGCTTTCAATTCAGATTTCGAAATTATGCTTCTCTGGAATATACGGATAACAATCCTACTTGGGCAAGCAATGTTGATTTCTGGAATGTGGATTATATTCGTTTAGAAAGGACAAGAAGTTGGGCAGATACAGTCATTGACGATGTGGCATTCTCAAATAATCCCGGAAGTGTATTAGCCCACTATCAATCCATGCCTTGGTCACAATTTAAAAATAATCAAACCAATGAATTAATAGATGATTTTAAGGTTAACTTATCAAATTTATCGGGAGTAGTAAAAAATACTTCCTATAAATATATCATTACCGATGAAGAGAATCAAATGATTGACAATTATGATGGAGGCTCCTACAATATATCTCCCGTTTTTACTTCCGGTTTTCAGACCTATCAGCCCCATGCAAATCCTCCCTTTTCATCTACATTTCCCTCTGATAATAAAGATAGTGCTATTTTTAATATCATACATATTTTTAAGGAAGCCGGTAGCGGAGATAAAAATCCAAAAAATGATACTGCAATCTTTCAACAAAAATTTTATAACTATTTTGCGTATGATGACGGTGTACCGGAATCGGGCTATACCGTATTGAATGTGTATTCTTACCAAACATCTATGGCACTTGGATTTTCATTGTATAAAGCGGATACCTTAAGAGCAGTTGAAATGTATATCAATCAGGTTTTAAATGATCTTAACAATTTTCAATTTGAATTAACTGTCTGGGTAGATAGCAGCAATTATCCCGGAAAAATAGTATACAGTGAATTAATTGAACAAGAATACAGCAATGATTTGTATGGGTTTCAACGTTTTTATTTAAAAAATTCCGTACCCGTTTCAGGAAAATTCTATATTGGCTATCAAATTGAAACTAAAAATTATTTAAATATCGGCTTTGATCAAAATAATACGAGTGAAACTATTTTTTATAAAACCGGCAATTACTGGGAAAAGAGTTTTTTGTTTGGCACTCCCATGCTGCGTCCTTTTTTAGGAAAAGAATGGACTCCGCTAGCTATTGATGTAGCCGAAGAAAATATAAGCTTCCAAATCAATCTGTATCCTAATCCTGTTAATGATATTTTACATCTAAGTTTACCGGAAAAGATAGAATCTAAAGATATTCAAATGGAAATATTTACGGTTAATGGGCAAAAAATTTACAGTGGCAATTACCGAGAAAATATTAATGTCTCCAACTATCAATCCGGATTTTATGTTTTGAAAGCATATCATAAAACTACCGGCGAAATGCTGCAATCTAAATTTATTGTTTATCACTAAACATATGATATTATGCTAAATATAATTCTCTTTGGTCCTCCCGGTTCGGGAAAAGGAACGCAATCAAAAATGTTGCTGAAAAAGTATAAATTGGAGTATATCTCTACCGGAGATATTTTGCGTGACCAGATTTCTAAACAAACACCCTTAGGCGTAGAAGCCAAATCGATCATTGATAAAGGACAATTGGTTCCCGATGAGTTAGTGGTGCAATTATTGGAAGCAAAATTAACGGAAAATAGCGATGCAAATGGTTTTATTTTTGATGGGTTCCCTCGGACGTTGGTTCAAGCATATATATTGGAAGGACTTCTGCTGAAGATTAACACTTCACTCAACATGGTTATTGCGTTGGATGTAGATAGAAATGAACTCACAAAACGTTTGTTGAATAGAGCACATATAGAAGGAAGAAGTGATGATAATGAGATTGTTATTCAAGAGCGTTTTCGTGAATACGATAATAAAACTTTGCCGGTAATAGCGTTACAAAAGCAGAAATATGTATTCATCCATAGACGGCATGGGAACACAAGAAAAAGTTT
>JAQVNO010000096.1 GCA_028703095.1 Bacteroidales bacterium | reverse complement strand
CATTGACATCAATCCATCTACCCACTTAATGAACAGAAACAATGACTTCTTTACTTTATTCGAATTCTCCGCCAAATGGGATCCCGTACCTACCATGCTTTGTCAAAACCACTATCAAGTAATTCGTGGGTTTATGGGACAAACAACAGCTTTTAATAAAGATAAAATCAAACCGAATGTTACCATCTTAGGAGAATCAAAAGGATTTAATGATGTCAGATACATTCATGGAGCATACGGCAAAGGCACATTTACCTTTTATGCCGGTCATGATCCGGAAGATTATCAACATTTTGTAGGGGATCCCCCTACAGATTTAAATATCCATCCAAATTCTGAAGGATACAGATTGATATTAAATAATGTTTTATTTCCTGCAGCAAAAAAAGAAAAACAAAAAACCTGATTTTTATTTTAAATTTAATTTTTCATTTTCAATTAAAGCAAACGTCAATGTACCTTTTGCACATAAATCACCTTTGACTTTGGCAATACTTTCCACAATAAAAATTAAGCCTTTATTATTTGCAATTTTCGATGTTACCTCTATAATATCCCCGGGACGCACTTGTTTTTTAAACCTGACATTGTCTAGCCCTGCATAAAAGGGTGTTTTCCCTTTTAACAAATCACCAATAAGTAAGCAACACGATTGAGCCATGATTTCACAGAGTATAACCCCGGGCACGATAGGATTATCGGGAAAATGTCCTTTTAAAAAAAATTCTTCTCCGGTTACTTTGTAATAGGCATGTGCAACGTTATGTTCATCTATATTAATCTCCTCTACTAATAGCATAGGTTCCCGATGCGGAATATAGGTTTTAATCTCTTCTTTTTTCATATTTACGTATTCTATTATTGAAAGTCGTAAAACAGCTTAAATTTTACGGATTACAATGCTACCGTTATGACCGCCAAATCCAAGCGAATTAGACATGGCAATAGTAATTTCTTTTTTTCTAGCTTTCAGGGGAACATAATCTAAATCGCAATCAGGGTCAGGTTCAAGTAATCCAATTGTCGGTGGGATAATTGATTCTCGTAATGCCAAAACAGAAGCGATTAATTCCACTCCTCCGGCAGCTCCCAACATATGTCCTGTCATGGATTTGGTAGAACTAATCATCGCTTTTCTTGCAGCCTCTTCACCCATAGCTACTTTAATGGCAAGAGTCTCTGTTTTATCATTCAAAGGGGTACTTGTCCCATGTGCATTGATATACAATACATCTTCATTTGTAAAACATGCTTCATCCAAAGCAATTTTCATGGCTCTTGCAGCAGTTGTGGCATCGGGTCTTGGAGCAGTATAATGATATGCATCACAAGTATTTCCATATCCACATACTTCGGCATATATTTTCGCATTTCTTGCCTTAGCGTGTTCATATTCTTCTAATATCAACACACCGGCACCTTCACTTAACACAAAACCCTGACGACGTATATCAAAAGGAATGGATGCACTCAAAGGGTCGATACTACGTGATAAAGCTTTGGCATTGGCAAAACCTCCAATAGCCAGCGGAACTACCGATGCTTCGGTTCCTCCTGCGATAATTGCATCTGCATACCCGTGTTTAATAGTTCTATACGCTTCACCAAGAGAATGAGTTCCTGTTGCACATGCTGTTACCACAGGCAAACACGGACCTTCGGCTCCATAAGAAATAGCTACATTCCCGGCTGCTATATTTGATATCATTGTAGGAATAAACAAGGGAGATACCCATCCCATCCCATTTTCCAATAATTTTTTGCTTTCCGAATAAAAGGTATGAATCCCCCCTACTCCGGACCCTATATACACACCCAAACGCTCGGGGGCAATTTCCAATTTACTGTCATCCATAGCTTGCTTGGCAGCTACCAATGCATAATGTGTAAACAAATCCGACCTTCTTATTAAGGATTTATCTATACCATAATCTTCCGGATTAAAATTCTTTACCTCTCCGGCCATTTTAACCGGAAAATCCTCTATGGGAAAAGAAGTAATTTCGCCAATACCACATACTCCATTTTTTAAATTATCCCAAAAAGTAGATATATCATTACCTATAGGAGATACAACTCCCATTCCTGTAATCACGACTCTTTTCATATAATTAATTTTTCTTTCTTTTACTTATTAACTCTTAAATTATTTTTTTATTTCAGACCATGACAGTAAACAAGCTCCGGTCGTAATTCCTGCTCCAAAAGCAGTCATCAATAATAAATCTCCCTCCTTTAATTTATTTTGCTTATTCAGTTCATCCAATAGAATTGGAATACTTGCCGAAGCTGTATTGCCATAATACTCCAAATTATGTGGAAATTTTTCTTCCGGTTGATTCACCTGTTGACGAATGGCATCAATAATCCTAATGTTCGCTTGATGACATACAAAATATTTTATATCATCTCCTGTTAAACCGGTCTTCTCAAAAATATATCTTATATCTGACATAGAACCCGTTACGGCAAATCTAAATACCTCTTGACCGTTCATAATTAATGGAGCTGTTTCTTCTTCTTTCTTAACAAAAGGATTATACTCCAATTTACGACGATAAAACAAAGCTCCCGGATTTGAAGTAGTAGACAGATGTACGGCTTTCAAATCATCTTTTCCATTGGAAACAACAACTGCGGCCGCACCGTCACCAAACAAAACACTCGCATCGCGTTGCGCCCAATCGACAATACGTGAAGGTTCTTCTGCACATATAATCAAAATATTTTTCGCCCTATTCGTTTTTAACATTGCATCTGATACATCTAAGGCATATACAAAACCTGCACAGGCTGCATTAAAATCAACACAAGGACAAGTAGTTCCTAAATCTCCTTGTATAATACTACTTAATGAAGGTGTCACATAACTATTAACAAGATTCGAGCATAATAAAAAGTCAATATCTGAAAGTTTTAATTTTGCTTCGTCTAATGCAATTTTTGCTGCTTGGATGGCTAAATCTTTTAAATACTCCGTAGAAATGATTCTTCTTGTCTTTACCCCTGTACGACTGGTTATCCATTCATCACTTGTATCTAAAAACTCAGCTAACATATCGTTAGTAACAATCAATGAAGGCAAAGCACTCCCTGTTCCAATAATTCTCATAATGCGATTTTTTTATTTATTACACATTTAAAACTTAAAACTAATTTACATGTATTTTCAAGTGCTGCAAAGAAAATTGTTTTTTCGGTTCAAGCTTTAAGAAAAGGGATAAGACATGAGTAAATGGGATAAAAATAAGCATTTAGGGATAAAATTCAAAATATAGGTATATTTCATTAATAAAAGCGTATTCTTGTTGTTTTTTTATATACTTTTGCTCACTATTTATATCATACATATGAGTAAAAATACGCCTAAATTTTTAACAGAAAAAGTAAATATTATCAAATTTTTACTTTTCGTTACTCTTTTTGCCATTACATTTATTTTTATTTATAAACCATTTGGAGGTACAAAAATATGGCAAGACATTATTGGCAAAGAATCTCCATTGCTTTATATGAGCTTGCTGATAATTATCGGATTTGTCGTATTAATAATAAGCAGAATACTACTTTATAAGACACAAAAACTATATAATATCAGTTATTTATTTTATATATTATGGATGATAGCTGAACTATCTTTCATTACCATTACGTGTACTTTTGTTGCATGGGCTATCAATGAGAATGATACTCATTTTTTTCAAATTCTACCACGTACTTTTTATTATACTATTTCTATTTTACTCATCCCATATACTATCTTTTGGCTGTATTTCTCATTGAAAGAGCATGAAAAAGTACTAAAAAACTTAAACACGGAAAATGACACTAAAGAACCTGATATTAACGCCAAAGACCTCATTAATTTTAAGGATGAAAAAGGCAACTTGCGACTATCCGTTAAATTGGATCATCTTTATTATTTAGAATCCGCCAATAATTACATCTATATATATTACGAGAATAATAAAAAAGAACTTTCAAAATGTACCTTACGAAGCTCTTTGAAAATTATTGAAGATATATTTCCCGATAGCGGCTTGATACGATGCCATCGTTCTTATATGATTAATTTTAAGAAAGTAAAAGTATTACGCAAGGAAAAGGATGGCTTGCAAATCGAGTTAGACGCCAACAACATAGCCGATATCCCCGTTTCCAAAACCTATGTAGATGAAATGTTAAAATTATTTTCAAAACATTCTGTGTAATCATCTTTAGTTTAAGCATAAGCATTTTCATATCATATCTTTCAATCTACCATATTCATCAAAGCTTAAATTCTTTAACATGCTTTGTTTTATTTGCAGTTTTTTATGTACTTTTGCAGCCTAAAAATAAAAGATATCTATGAGTTCATTATTAGATAAATTAGAGATAATTTACTCGCGTTGGTTGGAAATAGAAGAAGAAATAGCTCAACCTGATGTGATGACAGACATGAAGCGTTTTGTTAAATTAAACAAAGATTATAAAGATTTGCAGGCCGTAGTTGACGTATATAAAGAATATAAAAATGTACTTAGTAACATTAAAAATGCCAAAGAAGTACTTCAGAATGAAAAAGACGAAGAATTTCGATCTATGGCAAAAGAAGAGTTATTCACACTCAATGAACGTTGTGAACAACTTGAAACAGACATCAAACTTTTACTGATTCCATCCGATCCGCAAGATAGTAAAAATGCCATTGTCGAAATACGCGCAGGAACAGGCGGCGATGAAGCCAGTATTTTTGCCGGGGATTTATTTCGTATGTATTCCCATTATTGTGAAAATAAAAATTGGAAAATAGACGTTGTTTCTGTAACGGAAGGAACCGTAGGTGGATTTAAAGAAATTGTTTTTAATGTAATGGGCGAAAAAGTGTATGGATTATTAAAATATGAATCCGGAGTACATAGGGTGCAACGTGTACCACAAACCGAAGCACAAGGAAGAGTACACACCTCTGCTGCTTCTGTTGTTGTTTTACCCGAAGCCGATGAATTTGATGTAGATTTAAAAGAAAAAGACATACGAAAAGATACGTATTGTTCTTCCGGTCCCGGTGGTCAATCTGTAAATACTACCTATTCTGCTATCCGTTTAACCCATGTTCCTACCGGTATTGTAGTAGCTATTCAAGATGAAAAATCACAAATTAAGAATTATGAAAAAGCCTTGAAAATATTACGTACCCGAATTTATGAAATGGAATATCAGAAATACTTAGATGATATTTCAAGTAAACGAAAAACTATGGTTTCTACCGGTGATCGCTCTGCTAAAATTAGAACGTATAATTACCCTCAAAACAGGGTTACCGATCACAGAATAAATTTAACCATGTATAATCTCAACGTATTCATCAATGGAGATATTCAAGAAACTATCGAAGCGCTACAAGTTGCTGAAAATGCAGAAAGACTGAAAGCTGCTGTGAATGCATAACATAAAAAGAAATGAAAATTGCCATTTTTCCCGGTTCATTTGATCCTATCACCAAAGGTCATGAAAACATTGCTATCAAAGCTGCCTCTATGTTTGACATGCTTTATATAGCCATTGGGCAAAATTCAGAAAAGAAATGCATGTTTTCACAAGAACAACGCTTAGAGTGGCTAAAAACAACATTTGCAGGGCATTCAACTATTAAATGCGTGTCGTATTCCGGGTTAACCGTTGATTATTGCAAACTACACAACATTAATTATATTGTAAGAGGTGTTCGAAATGTACACGATTTTGAAAATGAAACTGCCATCGCTGATGTAAATAAACATTTGTATCAAGGTATTGAAACCGTATTTTTACTTCCCGATAAAACATACCATCATATTTCCTCTTCAATTGTAAAAGAAATTATTCGTAACAATGGCTCCATCAAAGATTTTATTCCGGAAGCAATAAAAATGTAAATAAACATTATGAGATTATCTTTCATTTACATAGGCATATTTTTTTACCTACTTTTATCAAGTAATCTCTATGCATTGAAACCTGTTACTATGGAAGGTAAAGCTCCTTTTGCCAAAGGAAAAGAAATTTGGTTGTATCGTTACGACGATTTATTCAATAAAAAAAAGGTATTTATTACCAAAACTACCGTTGACGATTCAGGCAATTTCCTTGTACAAGTTCCAATTCTGGAAACTCAAGAATTACTTATCTGTTTTAATACAACAGAAGGCAGTCTATTTGTTGAACCCGAAAAAAACTATTCCATTACACTTTATACAAATGAACAACTCATTAACCGGCTTGACGCAAAAAGTTTAGGGAATTCTATACAAATCGAAATACATCATACCGATACCAACGAACTCAATTGGAAAATAAATTACTTCAATCAGTTTTATAACTATTTTTTATTCAAACATTCACTTCCTATCCTTAATATGGTTAATCAATCTGTTTACGATAGTTTATTATGTATAATAACTGATAAATTCCCGTTAAGCTCTGACACCAATGACTTTTACTCTATTTATGTAAAATTTCGCATTGCCGAAATCGAACGCATGTATTACAAAAAAAGCCCTTATAGACTTTATATTAAGTATTTAGACAATAAATACGTCCATTATCATAATCCTGCATATATGGATTTTTTTACTGCATTTTTCAATAGCTATTTATATACAGGCTCAAAACAAATTACTAAAGAAATCCTTTATCAAGACATAAACCATTTAAATAATTATTTCAAACTCTTAGATGATATGGGGAAAGACCCGATTTTGGTAAATGAAATTATTCGTGAAATGGCATTAATTCAAAATTTAGCTAATTTATTTGCTTATTACGATGAGTTTAACCGAAGCAATATTTTATCTTTACTCAAACATTTATCGGCGACTACCAAATTTCCCGAACATAAAATAATGGCAGAAAATAAAATAAAAAGTTTAATTAATTTACAAGTAGGAAGTAAAGCTCCAGAATTTACCGCAATTGACATCCACAACAATACAATTTCCTTGTCCGACTATAAAGGATCATATGTGTTTCTACATTTTTTCACGAAAGATTGTGAAGAATGTATTCGTGAAATGCTAATTATTAAAAATTTATTTGAAACATACAATGAAAAAGTCCAATTTATAAGTGTGATGCTTGATTTTGAGCCTACACAGTTGTATCATTTTGTGAATGCATATCCTGATTTCAAGTGGAAATTTGTACATTTCAATAATGATTTTTCTTTTATAGAAAACTACAGATTATATGCTTTACCTTTAGGTATGTTAATTGATAGTGCCGGACAAATAATTTCCTATCCAAGCCCTGCCTTCACCGAACTTGGAAATTTCTTTTCATCCCATTTTGAAAATTACATTCCTCAAACATCACCTCCTAAATAAAGGAATATTATAACCTTAAGAATTAAAAAATTATTTTTAAAAATAGAGATTTATATATAAAAATAGTACTACCTTTGCATAAAATTTTTTATGATTTTTAAAAAACGTAAACTTAATATAATCAACAAATAAAAAAATATCTGTTATGGAATTAAAAAAAATAATCGCCGAATTAGAGGCAAAAAACCCAGCTCAACCTTTGTACATTCAAGCAGCAAAGGAAGTGCTTGAAACCATCGTAGATTTCGTTAACGAAAATCCAAAATACGATAAATATGCTATCGTGGAAAGAATTTTGGAACCGGAAAGAATCATTAAATTTAAAGTTACTTGGGTTGATGATAAAGGCAATATCCAAGTAAACCGTGGATACCGCGTTCAACACAACATGGCTATCGGACCTTACAAAGGCGGTATCCGTTTTCATCCAAGTGTAAATGAAGATTCTATGAAATTCTTAGCTTTTGAGCAAACTTTTAAAAACTCATTGACAACTCTACCTATGGGTGGTGGTAAAGGTGGCTCTGATTTCAATCCTCAAGGAAAATCAGAAAACGAAGTAATGCGCTTCTGCCAGTCTTTCATGACTGAATTACAAAAATATATTGGACCTGAAACAGATGTTCCTGCAGGTGATATAGGCGTTGGCGGACGTGAAATCGGTTTTATGTTCGGACAATACAAACGTATACGCGAACACCACGTAGGTGTTTTAACCGGAAAAGGTTTAGATTGGGGTGGTTCTTTGGTTCGTCCCGAAGCAACCGGTTTCGGCTCCGTTTATTTCTTACAAGGTATGATTAAAGCGAAAAAAGATAAATTAGAAGGCAAACGTGTGGCATTGTCTGGTTTCGGTAATGTTTCATGGGGTGCTGCCCTTAAATTGGCCGAATTAGGCGCTAAAGTGGTTACTATCTCCGGTCCTGACGGTTACATCTTAGACGAAGAAGGAATCACTACTCCCGAAAAAATTG
>JAQVNO010000095.1 GCA_028703095.1 Bacteroidales bacterium | reverse complement strand
CAGAAAATATGCAAAACCGGCCATAAAACGTTTATCTAAGGTTGTCATTAATTGATAAACATCTCCCTCTTTTCCTCCTGCACAGCTAAAAGAAATAGCTTCATTATAAGCTAAACGCTCCAAATCGTTATCGGTCATAACAAAAGTCGTAGGAGTGCTTAAGGTACCTGATGTAGTGATATAATCTACGATTTGAGACCTGTCAACACATACAAATTCTTTGTTATTTACTTGTAAATCTTCTTTTTTTGTAAATGGGATGTAAGCTAAATCTTCAATGGTCTTAATTTTTTCAATATTTATCTTTTCTTTTTTAAATAAAGACCTGTAATACTTGGATTTTTCGTTTGTATAAGCCAATACTTCCCGCAATTTCTTTTCTTGAAATTTTTTAATGACATCTAGAGGTTGATATTCAATATCCGGTTTAAAAGTCATATAATTCTATTTAATAAATTCGTTTTCGATAAGCCATTCTTTAAATAAGAGTTTCCATTTTGCTGTTTCACCACCTCGTTTTTCATTCATACCAAAGCCATGACCACCGGTTTCATACAATATAAATTTGTTTGTTATTTGTTTGTTTTTTAGAGCTTTTTCTAGTTCAACACTGTTGTGATAATTTACTACCGGATCATCTTTTGCGGCAACTAAAAAAACCGGAGGCATATCGTTGGGAATTTGCAATTCCATAGAAAATTGATCGATCATGTCTTTATCAAAATGCTTCCCCAACAAATTTTTACGTGAACGAAGATGTGTTAAGCTATCTTGCATAGAGACAACAGGATACACAGGAACTACAAAATCGGGGCGTAAATTTACTTTAGATTGAGTATATTTTTCGATTGAATTCATTTTATAGAAAACCGCTGCCATACTTGCCAAATGACCCCCTGCCGAAAAACCCATAATTCCTAAGGTTTTCAATTTAAAATATTCCATATGCTCTTTAACAAACTGAATTGCACGTTGAACATCTTGCAGCATTGCCGGATGATGATAACCTTGGCATCCTACTCTATATCTCAACACAAAAGCTGTTATCCCTTGATTATTGAGCCATTCGGCTACTTCGTAACCTTCATGGAACATGCCTAAATGATGATAGCTTCCTCCAGGGCAAACAATGACACTCACCCCAGTTTGTATGGAATCCGGAGCTTCGTAAATATATAATCTCGTTTTTTCTTTCGCCATTTCCGATATATCTTTCCATAGATAAATCGGTTTCGGTTGAGCATTAATGGTAAATACTGCTAAAAAACATATAAGAAACAGGAATATTCTTTTCATTTTTGAATTGTATAAACGAAAAATAAATTAATTTTCCGGAAAATAATCTTTTATATTTTTAGGTGTTAATTGTTTATATGTGGGATTGACAAATGTATTGTCTATTATCTCAAAGGAAACTTCAAAAAATTCTTCATTATAAAAAGACAATTTTGAATGTGTATCCGGATTACATTCGATATAAATAATCTCATTTTTGCTGAATCCTTTTTTATCACAAATTTGACCGGCTAAAGAACCGCCTGCATAGGTTACCGATGTTCCGGGGTTATCTTGGTATAATTCAGTAACGACAATTATCTTCTTCCCTTGATGTTCAATAATTTTTAATCCACATTTTGAAGGCATATCCCATTGCCCCAAGAAATCGAATATTTCATCATAATATTTATCTGACACTTTCATAAATAATTTGATAATTAGTTAGTTTTAATATTTCTAACAACATCTTTCCCGAAACTTTTACCCACTAATTTTCTATCTCTTGAACGATAGGTTCCATCTTCCATTTCGCGTAACATAACTTGTGCAAAAAGTTTAAACATTTTTTCTTCTTGGCTTTCATCCTGATAAAAAGTTTTCCATGCATAGTCATACAATTCTTGTAATCGTTGTACCGACATATTTTTAGGTTGATAGACTACTTGTCCGGCATTGTAGTTATTCCAATCATGATCGAAGATTCTTCCTTGACGCAATAAATCGTCGTAGGCTTTGGTGTGTGGGAAAGGCGCAAGAATTGTAAATTCGGCCAAATCCAAATCTATTTTCAATAAAAAATCTATTAATTTCAAAATATCATCTTCGGTTTGATTATCTAAGCCCAACAAAATAGTTCCTTCGACGCCTATTCCATGGTCATGATAACGTTTAATTCTTTCTTTGATATAATCAGAAGTATCGTATACTGCTTGATAAACATACCAAGCTCCGGCTTGAGCAGCTAAATCAAGTACTTTAGGGTCGTCTTCGATAGTATGGCTAATCCATTTCTTTTTTAGCGGAATCATTTCACGGAAAAGGTCTAATTCCCATTCTTTATTCTGTGCCAATGAATTATCAACAATAAACAATCTATTATTATCAATAGTATGTAATTCTTCTATCGCTTTATCGATGGGACGAGGGCGAAAACTTCGACCTCCGAGATAAGAAACGGCACAAGGATAACAACTGAACTTACAACCACGGGAGGCATGGAATAAATCAACCATTTGAACGCCTTTATGATTGTATAGATTGCGTTTATATAAATCGCGGCGAGCCGGTCCTACTACATTAATATCAGGATGTTTGCCTAAAAAATTATACACTTTTTTTAAAGTCCCTTTTTGCCAATCTTGTATAACTTCTTCCATCCTTGTTTCCGATTCACCCAAAAATACACTATCGGCATGTTGTATAGTTTCTTCGGCATGAAGCATAGTTGATATGCCTCCGAAAATAACTTTTTTCCCTCTTCGCCGAAATTCGTCGGCTATTTCCCATCCCCGTTTCACCTGGGGGCTTAACATCATCGAAATTCCAACAAAATCACAGTCTTCGTTAAAATTTATCTCTTCCACATTTTCATCCGTGAAAGACACCTCTACATAAACAGGTAAAGAAGCTGCAAATACAACGGGACCATGAGGAGGTAAATTAAAAGTGGTTTGCCCGGGAAGCTTTTTCCATTTAGGATATACTAATTTGAATTTCAAGGTATTTATATTTTTATTATTCATATATTTCGCATGAATTATATTTATGCAAAAATATTAAAAATTTGCTTACTTCTCAGCTTACTACTTGCTTTTTATCTATAAATTAACCGAATTTAAATGATAAGCCTTTATTATCGCACTCAATAATAAGGATGGATATATTATAATTTATTGCTTATCATTTATTTTATTCACAAGGTAATCAAAGCCTCCCACTAATTCACCTACTGTAACTATAGCACTTAAAGGAACACCTAAAATGCCGTGTAGATTAATATTTTGTCCGGTTAAAAATAAATTTTTAATTTTTGTTCTGGCTAAGACTTGTGATTTAATCAAGTTTTGGGAATTTTTCTTGTATCCATACAATCCTCCTTCTTTTGATTTTAAATAATCTCTAATGGTTAGCGGAGTGCTACAAATAACTTTGTCAATGCTGTTCTTAAAATTAGGGAAAACTTCTTCAACCAAATTAATGAATCTTGTTTCAATTTCTTTTTTTAATTTTACATATTCTTTCCCCCTTTTACCTACAACGGTATTTTCCCATTCTTTAAAATCGTTGTAACGCATTATACACGTAAACATCCCTTTTTTTGCATATTCATTTTGAAAGGTTTCAGGAGATGTCATCGCCATAAATCCTTGAGGAAAATCTTTTAAATCATAATTTATCGCATTCCACACCAAATTATAATCTTTATAGTAAAAATAATTATAATTCATATAGGGAAAGGATTGCGGTTTAAAAACAATATACATAATAAAAGCGGAGTATGAATTTTCAAGGTTCTGCAACCGTTCTCTGTATGCTTTTTGAATGTTTGCCGGATCAATTATATCCATTAAATAAGCGGGATGAATGTTTGAAATATAATAATCTCCTGTATATTCACTCCCATCGGCAGCTATTACTTTGGTAATGTTACTATCTTCAATTTCAATTTTAGTAATTTCCTTTTTCAAAATAACTTTTCCCCCGTGTGCTTCTATCATTTTTACCATCTCATCGGCCACATGTTGACTTCCATTTACGAAACGAGAAGCACCTTCTACATAAAATTTCGTTATGATAGCATGTATATAAATAGGAGTTTCATCTTTACTTCCGCTGTATAACGTATTGTTCCACGCTAAAATGATTTGTAGTTTTTTATCTTGGATGTATTTTTCAATAAATACATTTACGGGGGTTAAGGTTTCATCATTCAAATACCATTGATTAGATGAGGTTCTCAGATTAAATAAGGGGATTTGATCACAAATTCTATACAATGCATCCATCAAGTTTCGTATATTGTCGGCTTCATGTGGAAATTGTTTGGAGAGAATTTCTATAAAATTATCCTTCCCAACGCCAAATGTAACTTTTAAATTATCCGAACCGAAATGAACAAGCTCAAATCTATTTTTATCAAGGGGTTGTACATGTATTTTGTCCATAATTCCTAGATAGGAAAATATTTTTCGCAGAGGACCTGTTTCTTCAAATCCACTCACAAAATGCATACCCGATTCAAAAATAGCACCTTTGCGGCTAAAACAATGCAATCCTCCGCCTACTTTATAATGTTGTTCGATAATAATCGGGCGATACCCTTCTTTACATAACAAACATCCGGACATGAGTCCTCCTATGCCACCACCAATTATCACAACATCTTTTTTCATTTATATTTTTTTGCAAAAGTACATGAAATATCGAATAATCTACACCTATTTTCTATAAACTTGTAGAAAATAGTAAGAAAATCATAAAATTAAAACAACTTTCTTTTTCCTTTTTTAAAAATAATTCGCATTTACTTTAAATTAATAAATTTATTTATAATTTAATATATCTATTTTCTTGAAATTCACAAATTAGTTTCTATTTAAAAAAAACCTTATCATAAAAATTGTTAAATATTTCAATTATATATTTTTATGATCAAGAGGGAGGGTTGTAAGTTTATATCTTCTATTGATTTGCTATTTATTAAGAGAGCTTATGTTTATAATCTTCAAAGGTAAAGCTTTTCAGTAGGAGCAAATCATCGTTTTGCGTCCAAACAGCTATATGCGGATGTTGAATTCCATTAAAAAAGGTTGTTTTCACCATGGTATAATGAATCATATCTTCAAAAATAATTTTTTCGTTTATTTCCAAAGGTTCATCAAAGGCATAATCGCCCATACCCATAAAATCGCCGGCGAGACAAGAACATCCTCCCATACGATAAATCCATTTATCGCCTTTTTTCGGATTACGAGCACGTAGAATACGTGGTTTATAAGGCATTTCCAAGCAATCGGGCATATGACAAGAGAAAGAGACATTTAACATGGCTATATGAAAATCTTGTTGTGGAATAATGTCTTCGACAGTTGCAACTAAAAACCCCGTTTGCCAACCGACTGCTTCACCGGGCTCTAAGATTAGCTCTTCTAAATTAGGATACCTTTGTTTAAACTCTTTTAGTAATTTAACGAGATGGTCTACGTCATAGCCTTCCTTTGTTATCAGATGACCACCCCCAAAATTAATCCATTTTGCTTGTCGGATAAGGTCTCCGAATTTTTCTTCCACTGCCTTTACGGTTCGTTCTAACACATAGCTATCGTTTTCACATAAAGCATGAAAATGCAGACCTTCTATTCCTTGTGGCAAAGTATTCGGTAAATCACTTCTGCAAATTCCCAATCTTGAACCTTTCATGGCAGGATTATAGATATCGGTAGTTACCTCGCTGTATTCCGGATTAATGCGTAATCCAAGCGATACCTTTTTCGGATTTTTCCCAACGAGGGGATAAAATCGTTCGTATTGCAACAAAGAATTAAATGTCAGATGACTACTATAAGTTAAAAGGCTTTGAAATTCCGTTTCATTATAGACAGGACAATAGGTATGAGCTTCGCAACCCATTTCTTCTGCTATCAATCGGGCTTCATTCAAGGAGCTGGCGGTGGCACCACTTAAATAGTCTGCAACAAGAGGAAAGGCATGCCAAAAGGCAAATCCTTTCAAAGCAAAAATAATTTTTACGTCTGCTTCTTTCTGTATCAAATCCAGAATTTGCAAATTAATACGCAGCGAACGCTCATCTAAAACATAGGATGGAGAAGGGATAGTATCAAAGTTCATAGGATTAGTGTGTTATTTAATATAAATGATAGATAATACTTCTTCACTATAATAATATGCGCCGGGATAATTATCAGTATAATCCAGATTAATCCAATAATCGCCGTTTTTATCTAAACGATAATAGATTTTTTTATCCCCTATTTCTTTTTCAAAAAAGGAATAAATTGCGCCGGCATATTTATCAAAGTTTTTTTGATTGCCACAATATAATTCCGGATACACATGTCCGGGAGACCAAATAATACGTATATCCGCACCTATGGCTTTAAAAGTAGATGCGACTTTGATACTGTAATCATCGCAATCGCCTGCCATGAGATGAATGCTTTCTTGAGGAGAAGCAAAATAATCAAATCCGTTAGGATCTCTTACATATTTAAAATTTTCTCTAATGTATTTAAACAAGGACAAATGTCTGCATATTTGCCCAAATTTGAAATAATATTCGTCAAAATAAAGTAAAGAATTTTTTACGGCAAAGGCTCGCACAACGGAATCTTTATAATTTACTCTTTGTTGAATGCGTTGTTGTAAACTTATATGAGGTGCTACCGCATTTGTTGCCGGAATGATTTCTACCTTATATGCCATGCTAGTGAATAATTGTGTAATATTTATTTGTGCATTGTGATAAATGGTTTGAATATTCCAACTAAGTCCGGATAATGAAATTAAAATAACTAACAATAAACTCCCCACATACAACAAAGTTAAAAATTTCTTTACATACCTAATAAGCACAAACTGACATAAAAAAAAGTAAATTAGTATAAATAGAAATAAGTCAATCTGTAAATTAAAAAAATAAATTGGCGGGAAAAACTGTACGGTAAAAGAGGCCAAAATAATCGAAAAAATAAAATTGATTAGTACCAATGCTATTTTTTTTCGCTTCGATAATGGGGTTCCGGTTGTTTCTTTCATTAATTAATTGAATTGAATTGACTTTGAGAAATAATTTTATCAAGTATTGCTGTAGTGTTTTCCCAGTCATAGTGTTTTTTAACAAACCCGTACCCATTCTCCGCTATTTCCTTATAATATGAATCATCGGACAAGAGCATGTCTATAGCATCTACATATCCCAATATACTGTTACAAACAATTATATCATTGTTTGGACGGGCATCCAAGGGATTGCTGGCTAAGGGAGATGTTATGCAAGGAAGTTTCATTGCCATGGCTTCCAATAATTTATTTTGTAATCCTGTTCCTAAACGCATAGGGGCAATAAAAATACGTGAAAAGGCATAATAGTCTTTGATATCATCCACCCATCCGGTAATGACGATATTTTCATTTCCCAACGCCACTACTTTAGACGATGGATTGGCACCACATAAAACAAGACGAATGTTAGGATATTTCTCTTTTACTAAAGGTAAAATATCATGTGCCAGGTGAAGCGCTGCATCAATGTTGGGAGGGTAGGAAAAATTACCCGTAAATATCAAATCATATTGTTTGTTTTTTACTTCAGGAGAAAAAATAGATAAATCAACTCCGTTAGGAACCACAACTATATTGGAAGAGGATGGGTGATTGATATACATCCTATCTACTTTTGTTATAATGGTTTTATTATCAAATTTACTAAAAATTTCTCTTTCATAGGTTTTCAACCGACGGTATTCTATCGACAACATCACACGTTTCCACCACGAAGCTTTTTCCATCATACGAAAAACTCCCTTTGAAAAGGCATCTTGATAATCTAATGTTTTTTGTATGGGAAGGTCTTTTACATATTCGGCTGTTCGAATCAACTGAGCATAAATATGACCGGGCTCAATACTTTTGATTAACCCTTGTATTTTATTGTAAATAGTTCGATTATAAAAATACCCGCATTGCAAAGGTTTGCCCGTGAAAAAAAATCGCAAACAATTAATTAAAACAGACCCAATAGTAATAGGAAATATATGAATTTCTTTACAATAGCGTGAAAGTATATGGATAGCTTTCGGATGCAATCTTTTATCGTTAAGTGCACACAAATAAATATCATATTTTTTTGATAATTCTTTTAGTTGGTTGAATGCACGTAATTTGTCCCCTTTTTCAAGAGGATAAGGAACACGAGAAAGAATAACAAAGAGTTTCAAGCGTAGTCGATATTTAATTTTATATTACAACATGCAAAATTACAACATTTTTTCATCATAAATCAAAGAGGATAAAGATGTTTTTTAT